>CAVBFK010000223.1:0-17940 GCA_963594395.1 Lachnospiraceae bacterium | reverse complement strand
ACTCAATCGCCTTTTTCTATCCCCACAGTCTCACATCTATTGTAACGCTACACAAATTCTCCCCATCCTGCAGTTCATCCTTGACCACCCTCGTCACTTCTTGGTATAATGATCGTTAAGCATGGCGGTTTGCTGTGCTTTGGGAAAAAAGATAAAGGAGCAAAGGCATGCAAGGTAAAGGCAAATCGATGTACAGTGACCGGATGGAGGAACAGCGCCGGCGCAGAAGGCAGATCCGCAACTGGGCGATTCTGCTGGCGGTGGTCATTCTGATCCTGCTGGGCATCCGCTTCCTTGGCAACATGGGCGGCACGACAGAGATGAGTGCCAACCGCCTGACGTGCTTTGCCAGCCAGAGCGTTACGCCATTCGGCGAGAATGTCCTGTATTATGATGATGCATCCATCCACTGCCTGGGCAGTGACGGCAGTATCCGCTGGAGCTTCCCTGTGGGTGCCGGCGCGTCCTTCTCAGCGTCTGATCAGTATCTGGTCATCTGGCAGGGATCCCAGGTCTACATTGTGAACCAGAACGGCAACGCGACCTATAACGATACCATGACCTCCGAAGTGCAGTTTGCCCGGGTGGGCGAGCAGTACGTGGCAGTCGCTACCGGCAGTGATACCGCGACCCATCTGGTGGTGCTGGATATGAAGGGCTCCCAGGTGGATGAGGAACGCGAAGCCTTTGAGGATATGCTCCTGCTGGATGTTGGCTTCTACGGCGATCAGGGGCAGTACATGTGGACGCTGGCCATGGACGTCTACGGCACAGCCATTAACTCTACCCTGAACACCTTCCAGGTGGGCAAGATGAGCACCGGCGAAACGTCCGTGGGCGAGAAGCTGGCCTACAAGGTGCTGAGCGAGAATGAGAAGCTTCGCGTGTTCACTACCCAGCAGCTTTACACCTATAACTACAAGGCTGTGCAGGATACCAGCAGTACCATCCTGATTTACGGTTGGAAGCTGATTGACTATTACGTCCCCGACCGCGGCGATGCCAAGCTCCTGCTGGCACCCACGAGCCAGACCAGCAACAGCCAGCAGATCAGCGAACTTCGCCTGCTTGTCGGCACGGATGACCGGCGGTTTGCCCTGCCGGATGTGTGCGTCGGCGCCATTGTGACGGATCAGAGTGTCTATGGTTTTGCGGCAGATTACCTGTATCGCTCGGATATCAACACTCAGCGCTTCTACGCCTACTCCCTGCCCCTGGCAGACGGCGAAGAAGTGACCGCCTACCTGGGCACACTGTCCAACGGCCGTGTGCTGCTGGCCTGCGACGAAACGGTTTATGCCATTACGCTGCCGCAGTAAAAGCACGGAAAACTGAATCGTGTAACAGAAGGGGAATGCGCAGAAATGTGCATTCCCTTTTTGCGTGGGGCGGTGGTGCTATTTGCCGCCAAAGAACTGCGGTATCGTGACGATGAAGTAGCGTCTTTGCCCCCTTCATCAGTCATCAATTTTCACTCAGCGAAAGCATAAAACTGTCAAATAAAGGGACGGTGGAAGCCTATAAGAGACAATCGTGCAAAAATTGCAGGGCTTCCCCGCCGTGAATTCTCCTTGTAACCCTCACAATCCTGTGGTACAATAGCAACACTGTGTGCCCTGAGCAAGGGGAAAGGATGTTTGAAATGGCAAAGCTGTATTTCCGTTATGGCGCCATGGGGTCCAGCAAGACTGCCAATGCCATTATGGTGCGGTATAACTATATGGAGCGCGGCCAGCAGGTGCTGATGGTGAAGCCCAAGCTGGACAATCGCGATGGCGAGCGGACGGTGCTTTCCCGCTGCGGATTGTCTGCAGAGTGCGTCTTTATGGAAGAAATGGAGAACATCGATCTCGCGCCCTATGCCTGCGTCATCGTGGATGAGGCACAGTTCCTCACCAAGGCGCAGGTGGAAGAGCTGGTGCGCATTGTAGATGAAATGAACGTGCCGGTCATTGCCTACGGTCTTCGCACGGATTTCCAGGGCAATCTCTTTGAAGGCAGTCAGTGGCTCATGGCCTGGGCAGATACCATTGAGGAAGTCAAGACCATCTGCTGGTGCGGCAAGAAGGCCATCTGCAACGCCCGTGTCGTGGACGGCAAAGTGGTCAAGCACGGCGATCAGATTCTGCTGGGCGGCAACAGCCAGTACACCTCCCTGTGCAGAAAGCACTGGCGCAACGGCGAACTGGGAAAATAAAACCTGACTCATGCATATAAAAAGGCGATGCCTCGCTTAGAAGCATCGCCTTTATTGTTGAAATTCTGATTACTCAGCGTTCAGGGCTTCGATGTCACCGGTGTACTCGATGGTGGAAACGGAGCGCCATGCGTTCATGGTGGAGGAGAAAGCTTCGTTCTCCTTGGTGGACAGCAGGCTGCTCTTCAGGGTTTCCTTGATGTCATCGGTCAGCTCCACAGCACCGGCGGGAACGTCGCGCAGGTAGTACACGATGTACACACCATAGCTGCCCAGCACGGGCTCGGACACATCGCCCACATTCTCCACGGAGAAAGCGGCCTTCACGAAGGCAGAGTCCCAAATGACGCTGTCCTGATGCACGCTGTAGCCTTCGGAAGCGTAGGGCTCGGACTGCATGCCCGGGTCGGAACCGTACTCAGCGATCAGGTCGGAGAAGGCAGCACCGTCGGCCAGCTTCTGGTTGATTTCATCGATGGTGGGCTGCACGGAAGCGATGATGGCATCGTAAGCGGCATCCACATCCGCCTGGGTCACAGGAGTTTCTTCGGTGGTGTCGGTAGCGGTGGCTTCTTCGGTGGTGTCGGAAGAAGAAGTATCCTCAGCCTCTTCCTGCTCCTCCAGCTTGGCGGCCAGATCCTGATAGGTCTGCAGCAGATCGTCATCCACGGTCAGCAGAATCTGGGTGACGCCGCGGTAGCCTTCGGGAATGTAGTAGGAGGTGTAGCCGTAGTACTGGGTCAGATACTCGTAGTAGGCCACATTGCCTTCGTAGGAAGCCTTGTCGCTCTCCACCTGCTCATCGAAAGCAGTCTGGATTTCGTCGTCGGTGACTTCCACGCCCTCGATCATCTTGTCGCGGACACGGTTGTAAACTTCCTCTTCGATGGTGCTCTGCATCATCACTTCTTCGGTGTAGCCCATGGCTTCCAGGGCGGCCAGAGCGCTGGTCTTGGCGGCGAGCTTTTCCTCATCGGTGGACTCGTCGGTCAGGTTGCCGTAGTAGGACACATAGCTGTCCACCAGGCTGTTCCAGCTCTCGGAGTTGGTGGCCTTCAGGGTTTCCATCTCTTCGTCGGTGAACTGATCCAGGCCCCACTCAGCGGCCTTCTGGTCCATCAGCGCATACTGGATGGCGTAATCCAGAGCAATCTGGTTGATAACCTTTACGTTTTCATCGGTGGTGGTGTCATAGCCATACTGGCTGTAGGTGTAGGACAGGTTGGAAGCGATGTTTTCCACCGTTTCACGGATCACGTTCTCACCATTCACAACAGCCAGCACATCCGTAGAGGAAGTCGTGGTTTCTTCGGTGGTTTCCGTGGTGGCTGCGTCCGTAGAGGTAGCAGCATCGGTGTCCTCTGCCACAGCGGTGGAAGCGACACACAGCATCAGCGCCAGCGTCAGTGCCAGCAGGCGGGTGATCTTCTTCATGATCAGCAGATCCTTTCTTTTTCGCATTTTCTCCTGCGAATGATTCTATTATGTCACTTTTTTCTTTTGCATGCAACCACTTAAGCTATTCTTAAGGTAAATGTTACACCCTGTTCACATTTGCTCACGCAGACATCACAGAAACATCGACAAAGTGGCAAAGCCACTTTGCCGAGATTTGCACTCACTCACTGGTCGAACGGCAAGCCGTTCTCCCGGCCGTTCGCTCGCGTAAGGAAGCAATCCATCGGATTGCTTCGGCTTTCACCGCACATGTCGCTGAAAGCCGATCTAAAGTTGAAGGGCTTGCGAGCCCTCCAACGCTACCCAAGGGCTGACGATGGTTAAGTGAAAAGCCTTTGTCTTTTTTTCGTGAAAATGCCCCTCTTTTTGACCAAATTTGCTGTCTTGCAAGGAAGTCTTTCTTATGATATAACCAGTTGATATTGTGCGAGAGCACAGAAGGATTTGAGGTGAATCTGATGGCGCGTTCCGCCGTCCGCGACCTGACTGTAGGGTCGCCCATGAAGCTTGTGTTGGGCTTCGCCACGCCGCTTCTGTTCGGTTTCATTTTTCAGCAGCTCTATAACATTGTGGATACGGCCATCGTGGGTCAGTTCCTGGGCGCCAATGCACTGGCGGCCGTGGGCTCTACAGGTTCCATCAACTTCCTGATTCTCGGCTTCTGCATGGGCATTTGCTCCGGCTTCTCCATCCCTATCGCCCAGTCCTTCGGCGCGCGGGAAGAAAGCGAAATGCGCCGCTACGTGGTGAATTCCGCGTACCTGTCCGGCATTTTCGGCGTGATCCTGGCCATCCTGACCGGCTTCCTTTGCCCGCAGATGCTCCAGTGGATGAACACCCCTGCCGACATCATTGATGATGCCGTTGCTTACATCCAGATTATCTTCTTCGGCATTCCGGCCACCATGCTCTACAACATGACGGGCGGCATTCTCCGTGCCCTGGGCGACAGCAAGACGCCTGTGTATTTCCTGGTGGTGGCGTCCATTGTCAACATTGTGCTGGATCTGACGCTGATTCTGGTGGTTCCCATGGGCGTGGCGGGCGCCGCCATTGCGACGGTGATCAGCCAGATTGTTTCCGGCGTGGGATGCCTCATTGTGATGAAGAAGCACTTCCCGATTCTGCACTGTACGGCCGATGAGCGCCGCTTCCGCAGCCTGCACGCCAAGAAGCTGACGAACATCGGCATCCCCATGGGATTGCAGTATTCCATCACGGCCATTGGCTCCGTGGTGGTGCAGGTGGCTGTGAACGGCCTGGGCACGGTAGCAGTGGCCGCCGTGTCTGCCGCAGGACGGCTGAATAACTTCTTCTGCTGCATCTTTGACGCACTGGCCACCACCATGGCCACCTTCGCCGGGCAGAACATCGGCGCCCGCAAGGTTCGCCGCATCAATGAGGGCCTGAAGGCTTCCAGTATCCTGGGCATTATCTACTGCGTGCTGGCCTTCGTGATCATCTACTTCTTTGGTAAGCCCATGATCGGCCTGTTTGTGTCCGCATCGGATGCTAACGCCGCCAGCGTGACCGACTTGGCGCAGGAGTACATGGTCATCAGCGCCGCCTTCTATATTCCGCTATTGTTCGTCAACATCGTGCGCCTGTCCATTCAGGGCATGGGCTACACGCAGATTGCCGTGTGTGCTGGCATTTGCGAGATGATCGCCCGCACGCTGGTAGGCTGGCTCCTGGTGCCTATCTTCGGCTACACCGCCGCCTGCTACGCCAGCCCCGTGGCCTGGCTTGCCGCCGATGCCTTCCTGTTCCCTTGCTACTTCAGCATCATTAAGAAGCTGAAGAAACGGCTGGGGGATCATGAATAAGAGCCTTTTCCCTAGAAGAAAGCAATAGAAAACAGCGGCCGTGGAGCATATCAATCCACGGTCGCTGTTCTTTTATTCAAACGGTATATACGTCCTGGTATCGAAGCTTTCCTTCATGGTGAAGTATCTCGGGTGTTCCCGCCAGCCGGCTTCGGTGGACTTCACGGTTTCGGTTTCCACCACGCAGTTGGGCAGGGCTTCCTTGAAGGCGTCGATTTGCTCCTGGGACAGGTGATAGTTGCGGGAGATCCACAGCCGCTCCAGGGAAGTGCAGCTGTACAGGGGCGTCAGGTCGGTGACGTCGTTGTAGCACAGGTTCAAGTCCAATAGATTGGTGTTGCCGGACAGGGGCGTCAGATCCGTGATGTTCTGCATGAACAGCTCCACGTATTCCAATTCCTTCAGCTCGGCCAGAGGGGAAATGTCGGTCACGGGGGTGCGGGAGTCAATGACGATGAGCCGCTTTAAGTGAGGCCACTGGGTCAGGAAGGACAGGTCACTGACGTTGTTGTGCCCCACGTCCAGCGCCAGCAGATCAGGACAATACTTCAGCACATCCAACATCTTGGCGGTGTAGCGGGGTTCCTGCCGCCCTTTGGCCGTGGAGAAGGCCGTCACGTCCGTGCGGATGCGGTAGCTGTTCAAGGTAATGGTCCAGTTGAAGTGAATGGCGGGATACGCTTCCATCAGCTTCTCCATTTCCTTGGTGGAGAAGGTGTAATCGTACATGGTGACCTCGGTGAGATAGGGGAGCGCCCCCAGTGCCTGGGAGAAGGTGTTGTAGCCCGCGCGCTTTTCGGCGCCGTCCAGATCAATGGAGGTGCTGAGGCTGTCAATGGTACAGCTGCCGATGTCCACCGTCCAGTGGAAGATGAGCTGAGGCAGTTCGGTTACCAGCTGATCCTTGGCTTTCAGGGAGATTTTCACCCCGGTCAATTCCACGGTGGTGCCCTCGGGAACGGTGCTCAGCTCCTCAATGAAGGCGGTGATCTGCTTGTCGGTGATTTCACCGCGGTCGGTGAGATCCAGCGTGTCTGCCGCAGCGGAGGACGCCAGCAGCATCAGCATGAGGATGAGCAGCAGGGAAAGATGCTTTTTCATTACGGGCGGCCTCCTAATCAATTATTTCTTGTTCAGCATGTCCGTGTGCACCAGGTCAGAAGTGCCCAGGCCGAACAGCTCGTGCATGTTGCGGGGACTGCCTACGCCGTGACCGGAGTTGGCGCCCGTACGGTTCAGCTTCGTGCCCATGAAGATCAGCACAGAGGTGGAGCCGCCGTCCAGGTTGAAGGCATCGGTCACGCCCTGGGCATACATCATTTCTGCCAGCGTGTTCAAGGTCACGCCCTTGGGGCCGGGGTTGATGCGGCCTTCCACGGTGATGATGCAATAGTGGCCGGCCTCGATCATGCCGATGGCATTGCGGGGCTCGGTGGCATCGTAGCCTTCGCCGCTGTAGATGCGAATCTTGCCGTCCCGTGCCAGGTAGGGGCCAAAGGACAGGGCATCGTGCACGTCGCCCTCGGCCAGAAGCTCGGTGGCGGTGATTTCGTCTGCGGCATACACGGAGAAGGTGCCGTCATCCCGCAGAGCCATGGTGTCCAGGTTCGGGTAGGACATGCGCTTCTTGGCGTCAAAGTCGTAGAGAACTTCGCGGTTGCGGATGATGTTGCCCACGCCGGTCTTCCGCTCCACGCGGTAGGGGTAGTAGTCGCCGTTGACACCCAGCACCAGCTTGGACGTCTGCGCCAGGGTTTCGGGGTAAATCTGCTGACCCTTGAAGGAGGCATTGGCGTACAGCACCTGCGCGAAGGATTCACTTTCCGGCTTGAACTTCAGGTCGGTTACAAACCAAACCTGGGGCTTGTCAGGCAGCTCGTAGCGGACAATCTCAATCTGAATGGTGGAAGAGAGATAAGCCCACAGACCGTTGTCGGCATCCTCGTAAACGAATTCACCCTCGGCCAGATAGCCATCTTCCAGGCGATCCTCCGGGTAGGGGATGGTAGAAGGATCCGCATGCTCGGCGCCTTCGTACTGCCGCTGGCACAGGGCACGGATGTAGGAATCACTGCGCTCTTCCCAGTCAGACAGCACACTGTCCAGGCCGCCGTCCGACAGGTCATACACGTGAGGCACCACCCAAATGCCGTTTTCCTCGGCATCGGCGGTCTGGAAGGTGGATTCCTGGGCGTTTTCCGAGGCGGTGGTGACCTTCTGCAGAAGGTATTCTTCCCGGCCGTCCGTGGCGGAGGAAAGCACCACCATGGGCTCAGAAGAGCGGATGGCACTGACCAGAGGATACAGGAAAGCCTTATCCGTCCAGGCTTTGTCCAGCTTGGTGTCGGCAGTTCCTTCAGCCTGAGCGGTCAGCCCAAGCAGGGTGGGTGTGCGGCGGATACCGGCTTCCCACAGGCTGTCATAGAGATTCAATACGGAGAAATCTTCTTCATCGGCCGTCATGAGCACACAGCCCACCGTGCGGCCTTCCTTGACCCATGCGGCAATCTTGCTGGTATCCAGCTGAGAGGTGGTCTCGGCCACCAACAGCAGGTCGCACAGGGCGGAACGATCCCATGCGTGCAGGGTTTCCGGCAGGGTGCCTTCCGTGAAGAAGCGGGCTTCATAAACAGAGGCGCTTACCGCGGCAGAGAAATTCACCACCAGCTGAATGGAGCCGGTAAGCTCCACATCCAGCACGCACTCCGCACCGGGAGAGGTGATGGTCTCTGCATCCACCCAGCGCTTGTTGTCCTTGGTGCGGATGGTGATGCTGGCAGGCGCCGTGTCCATGCGCAGATAAACCTGCTGGCAGGTGGTATCCTCAGGAATGGTGACGGCGAGGGTCAGACTCTTGCCGCGCTTGAAGGTCACGGCGGTTTCATCGGAACCGTCATTCAGCAGGGTCGTGTCCAGCGCCGTTTTGCCGTCTGTGATCTCCAAATTCAGCTCCGTGGCGGAAGAAGCTTCTTCACCCAACGCAATAACAGGGAGCAAGCACAGACAAAGGAGCAAACACAGGATTTTCTTCACAGTTCATACGCCTCTTATTCTTCAGCACTTACCAGGGTTGCAAAATAAATGATATCGCCCACATTGCGGTTCTTGGATTCGGGAGCATTGATCCGCTGACCGTTGAACCACAGCGTGGTGGAGGAGCCGCCATCCAGGTTGTAGCCCTGCTGGACGCCCTTGAGGAGCATCAGCTCGGTAAGCTCGGCAATGGTCAAACCGGCCTGCCCATCCTGCTCGGGACCTTCCGTGGCGATGATGAGATACTGCAGGATGTCCAGCTGGCAGATGGCCAGGCGCTGTGCCTTGGTGTTGGCACCGCAGCTGACCTTGTCGCCGGCTTTGAAGGTCTGCTTTTCGCCGTTGATAACAAGCCCCGGGCCGAAGCAGAAAGCCTGCACAGCCTTGTCGCTGTACTCCTCCCATTCCTTGCGGGTGTTCTTGGTCAGAATGGTGAAGTTGCCGTCACTGTCAATGAGCAGGGTGTCACGGCTGGAAACAGGCTGCTCACGGAGCACCTGACCGTTGCGCACCACCACGCCGGTGTGATGGTAGGAGAAGTAGTCGCCGTTAATGGCCAGCACGGCGTTGTTCTCTTCCGCCATGGAGCTGACGGGGCGAACCGTCTTGGAAGGATAGGTGCCTGCCAGGGCGGTGCGCAGCTGGGAGGCATCGGTCAGGGTCACGTAGGCGTAGTAGATGTTGGTATCATAGGCGTAATCCGTTTCGATGCGGATGCTCAGGGTACCGTCATCATAGCTCATGCCGTCCTCACTGTAGGCAGAGGCCACCGGGGCATAGGGGGCGGCACCGTCCGTGGGCAGGGCTTCGCCAAGGACGATGACGGGACACAGCATCAGCAGCGTAAGCCACAGGAAAAATCGCTTCATTTCATCCGCTCCGTTCGTAAAATTGCTATTGCCTTCTTCAAAAAAAGAGGCAGACACTGCGCCTGCCTCCGTGCATGCCAAGCTTTATTATATCCTATTTTTATAGCGGATTCAACCGAGAAACCGGCTTTCTACGGGCGATTTGACAATTTTGTTACATTTTTTTGCGATGTAATTTTGTCGTCTCGGCAGGACAGACACTTGCCTCTTGCTATCTTCCCGCCAAAGGGTATATAATAGGAGCAAACACAACAAGGAGGCAAACCCCATGAAAGACCCGAATTGCGGATATTGCGCCCGCGGTGAACTGCTGGACGCCTTTGGCATTGTTATTTGCGACCTGAGCGTCAGCACGCTGATTCTCTTCAAGGAGCAGAGCCACCCCGGCCGCTGCATCGTGGCCTATAAGGATCACGTCAGTGAAATCGTCAACATTTCCGATGAAGATCGCAATGCATTCTTTGCCGATGTGAACCGCGCGGCCAAGGCTATCCATGCGGCCTTCCATCCCGACAAGGTGAACTACGGCGCTTACGGCGATACGGGCTGCCATCTGCATATGCACCTGGTGCCGAAGTACAAGGACGGCTATGAGTGGGGCGGTGTATTTGCCATGAATCCCGGCAAGACCACCTTGACGGATGAACAGTACGCGGAAATGATCGAGAAGATCAAGGCAAATCTGTAACTTACAAGGCCCTCTCACTTTTTGAAAAGCGGGAGGGCTTTTTTGAGGCTTATGTAAGTGAAATATCGAATTGGAGAAATGGCGGAATTCTTTGGCCTGACCAAAGAGGCCATCCGCTATTATGAACGTAAGGGAATTGTTAAAAGCACCCGGGATGAAAAGACCGGCTACCGCTATTATGAGCGGGATGAGATCACCACGCTGAAGCAGATCCGCACCTTTGAAAGCCTGGGCTTCTCCCTGGATGAGGCGCAGGAAGTGGTGGTGGAGACCACGTTCTCCGATATGGAAAAGCGGCTGGATGAAAAGCTTACGGAGCTGAAGAAGCGGGAGGAGACCATTGCCCGCATGCGGCTGCATCTGGAGCGTCAGCAGCAATGCATTGCGGAATACAAGGCCGACAAAATGGAACTGCGGGAAGTGCCGGAAACCTACTTCTGGCACCGTGTGCCGGATGAGGCCAGCGCCGCAACCGACACGGACAAGGAACGCATTGCGCGCGAAAGAAACGAAGAGAAGCAGTGGGTGGATGCCATGCCGCCGGTGGTGCTGTGCGGACTGCATTACGACCGGCATTTGAATCCCCAAGGCGTCTTTGGCTCGGTGCTGAGCAAACAGAAAGCAGAAGCATTGAAGCTCCCTTTGAGCTGCGCAGTGCTTCTGCCCAAAAGGCTGTGCGCGGTGGGCTATGCCCAGGCGAAACTGGGCGATAAGCCGGACATTGCGAAACTGGTGCAGTGGACGCATGACCAGGGCTATCACATTGTCGATGATATTTATGCGACCCTGCGCATTGTATACCGCCAGGAAAACGGCGAGCGCTGGGGCGTGCATGAGTTTTTCCTGCCGGTGGAGAAGAACGAGTGATCCATCAAAATCCTACCAACGGGGCAACATTCAAACATTCTGTAAACGCACTTGCTCACTACATTGCAAGAATGTTAAAAGTGTGATAAAATGCAGGGGATAGCGATGCCATGTCGCTATCCCTTACGTGTATAAGCGAATGATGAAATGACAAAACGCAAAAGCGCGAATGACAGGAGGAGAGCGAATGCAGCAAACTCCGCCCAGAAGGCGAAGAAGCGGCACGGCTTATCAGGAATCCCAGGTGCGTCCTGCACCCCAGCAGCCGAACCGCGGGCGAAGCCCCAAAAAGAAAAAGCCTGCATGGTTTGCAATGGCGGTGTTCATTGCGCTGGTAGCTCTGCTGGTGATTATCTGCCCCAAGGAGCCCATCTCCCGTGCCAGCAAAACCACCGGTACGGCAGACGGCACCGTGGATCAGACCACGGGTGAAAAGAGCAGTGCTTATGACGGCCTGGTGATCAGCGAGCTGATGGCCTCCAACAAGTCCTCTGTGCCGGATGAAAACGGCGAGTATCATGATTGGGTCGAAATCTGGAACAGCACCGATCATGATATCTCCCTGAAGGACGTTGGCCTGAGCGACCGCGGAGACTCCATTCGTTTCCTCTTCCCGGATATAACTTTGCCGGCAGACGGCCGCGTGGTGGTGTTCTGCTCCAATACCAATGCGAACGACGCCAATGGCACCTTCCATGCAAAGTTCAAGCTCTCCAGCGTGGGCGAAACCGTCTACCTCTTTGACCCGGATGCTTATCAGCTGGATTCGGTCACCTACCCGATTATGGGCAGCGACGAAAGCTGGGCCCTGCAGGAGGACGGCAACTGGTCATCCACCCTGCTGTACAGCCCCGGATATGCCAACAGCGAAGCAGGCTATCAATCCTACCTGGCGTCCACCACGGTAACGGACGGCGCCATCATCATTAACGAAGTGATGGCAGACGCCAAGAGCGGCCTGACCGATGAAGACGGTGAGTTCAGCGACTGGATTGAGCTGTACAACACCACCGACCAGACCATCTCCTTGGAAAACTATGCCCTGAGCAACAAGGAAAACAAGCCCCTGAAGTGGCGCTTCCCAGAAGGTGCCACCATTGCCCCCGGCGGATATTATGTGGTCTTCTGCTCCGGCAAGGATAAAGTAGAAGAAAGCACCGGCGTGCCCCACACCAACTTCCGCATCAGCGCGGAGCATGATACGGTGGTTCTGTCCGACAGCCACGGTCGCCTGGTGGACCGCGTTACGGTGGACAACCTGGCCACCGACTGCAGCTACGGCCGCGATTCCGACGGCAACTTCAAAGTCTATCAGCTGGCAACGCCCGGTCTCCCGAATACGGAGGCCGGCGCCGCCCAGATGGATTACAACATGCGCCAGCTGAACACCACCGGCGTGTATATCTCTGAGGTCATGGCATCCAACGATTCCACAACGGTGTACGACGATGCCAGCGCCTGCGATTGGGTGGAATTGTACAACAGCACGAATCAGACCGTAGACTTAAGCAACTACGGTCTGACGGACAATGTGAATCGGGCGCGAAAATGGCAGTTTCCGGAGGGAACAACCATTGGCCCGGGAGAATATCTGGTGGTGCTGTGCGACGGCAAAACGGAGTTGAGTACATCCACCGAACTGCATGCATCCTTCAAAATTTTACGTGCTGGGGGCGAAACGGTCTGCCTGTCGGATCCAACGGGAAAGATACTGGATAAGCTGGTTATGCCGCTCGTTCCCACCGATAAGTCCTATGGCCGCACCTGGGGCTTGGCGGGATTTTTTTATTACGACACACCAACCCCAAAGGCGTCCAATGGTTCGGGCTTCCTGGGCTATGCAGAGTCGCCGGAATTCTCCGTGGAGCCCGGCTTGCACTATGAAACAGTGTATCTGACCATCTCCATTCCGGATGGATGCACGGTGTACTACACCACGGACGGCTCCATTCCTACGACATCTACCGGCACCGCCTATAACGGCGAAACCCTGGAAATCAACTATACCACGGTGATTCGTGCCAGGGCATTCTCCGCTTCAAGCGAGCTCCAGCCCAGCACCACCACCACGGGCACATACTTCATCAATGCTTATCACTCTCTGCCTATTGTATCCATCACCTGCGACCCGGATGTGCTGTGGAATGAAGAAACCGGCATGTTTGTTACCGGCGATAACGTGACCAAGGTGGCAGGCGAGCTGCCCTTCAAGAATACGGTTTACCGCGAGTTCGGTAAAATCCGCCAGGAAGGCTACGTGGAGTACTACCTGCTGGACGGTACCCAGGTGCTGAGCCAGGGCATGGGCTTTGAACTGTCCGGCGACTTCAGTTTGGACCTGCCCCAGAAGTCCATGAAGTTGAGAGCCAAGTCGGTCTACGGCGAGAAGTACTTCAACGCAAAGCTCTTTGATGACCGTGAGTATACCCAGTACAAGTCCTTTGTGCTCCGTAACAGCGGCAACGACGGCGTGTGGACGCGTCTATTGGATGGCTTCCAGTCCCGCCTGATGGACTTCTATGGCACGTCGGTCATTCATCAGGCGTGGAACCCTGTGGTCGTGTACATCAACGGCGTGTACTGGGGTCACTACAACATGCGTGAGCGTGTGGATCGCTACTTCGTTGCTCAGCATGAAGGATTGAGCTTCGATGAGGCAGACGATATCACCATCCTGCACGGCAACGGCACGTCAGACTACGGTTCCAACAAGGAATACAAGGCCATGATTAAGAAGATCAAGGCCTCTGACCCTGCCAATAACGCAGAAGATCTGCAGTACATTCTGGATAATGTGGACGTAGACAATTATCTGGAATACATTGCACTGGAAATGTTCTTCGGCAACAGTGATATCGGTAACATCCGCTTCTACAAGACCGGCCAGGAGGGCAGCAAGTGGAAGTGGATCATCTACGACCTGGACTACGGCATGTACAGCTCCAGCTTCAACAGCCCGTGGAGCTATACCAAGTCCTCCGGCATGGGTCAGCAGAAGATTGACAACACCATTCTGTTGAAACTGCTGGAAGTGCCGGAATACAAGGATAAGTTCCTGCGCAAGCTGGGCGACATTTTCCAGACCCTTACGGTAGACAACATGCTCTCCGTGCTGGAGCCGCTGGTTGACCTCATCGAGCCGGAAATGACCGTTCACTTTGCCCGCTGGGCAGAGGAGCATGATCAGTACGTGGTCAGCGAATGGCCGACCACCCAGGATGCGGCCTACCGGTATTGGCAGAACCGTATTGCCCGCCTGCGCACCACCATCAAGAACCGTCCTAACAAGCTGTGGGGTTTCATTCAGGAAGCCTTCAGCCTGACGGATGAGCAGATGCTGGATTACTTCGGCGAGCAGCCGGAAGTTCCGGAATAATGCCTGGAAAACAAATTGCGCATATGGCATGAATGCTGTATAATGCCACGTGTGAATGCTTGTACAGCAATGTATGTGATACAGGAGGATTGACCCATGCAGACTTCCCTTGCCCTGGATACCATCGGCGTAACCGACCTGGTGAAGAACAACGCCAGCCTTTCGACCTACTTTGCAGAACAGTTTGCTTCCCTGACGCCTATGAAGGTGATCATGGCACTGATTCTGGGATGCGTGGTGGGTCTCATCATTGCATTTGTGTACCGCAAGTGCTACCGCGGTGTGCTCTACAGCCCCTCTTTCGCCATGACGCTGATGATGCTGACCCTGATCACGACCCCCGTGGTCATGTGCATTAAGAGCGACCTGTCCCTGTCCATGGGCATGGTGGGCGCTCTGTCCATCGTCCGCTTCCGTACCGCTGTGAAGGATCCTATGGACACGGCCTACATGTTCTGGGCACTGACCATGGGCATCCTGCTGGGCGCGGAGCTGTATGTGATTTCCATCGTGGTGGTGCTGGGCATCTCCGTGGTGATGTTTGGCATGACCTTCATCCGCTTCCGCAACCCCGATGCGTATCTGCTGGTGCTTCACTATGATGACGATGCAGAGTCCACCATCCTCCAGCAGCTCCGCCGTACGGTGAAGCAGCAACGTCTCCGCTCCAAGACCGTGACCCGCGCCGGTGCCGAGATGACCGTGGAAGTCCGCCTGTCCGATAAGCAGGATCTGGTGGCAACCATGCTGAACATCGATGGCGTGCATGACGCAACGCTGGTGGCTTGCCAGACGGAAGCCGGAGTTTAAGGCAAGGCAGTAATGCCTTTCCTCGGGAGGTGCTTTGATTGGGCACGACTTTGCCCCTTCGGCATGAGCTGAAGTTTTTCATCAATGAAATGCAGTACATCGTCCTGTCGGGCGTGCTGGATCAGGTTCTCCAGCGGGACCCTAACGGTGACGAGTACAACGAGTATCACATCCGCTCCCTGTACTTTGATACTATTTACAACAACGCCCTGTATGACAAAATCGACGGCGTGCAGAACCGTGATAAGTACCGCATCCGCATCTACAACATGAGCGACCGCATCATTAAGATGGAGTGCAAAACCAAGATCGGCAGTCTGATCTCCAAACGTTCCATTTCCATTCCGCGGGATCTGTGCGAACAGCTCATTGCCGGCGACCCCACGGGACTGGAAACCACCCGCTCCGGTCTGCTGAACGATGTTTATCGGGAAATGACCGTGAACCTTCTCCGTCCGGTGGTCATTGTGGACTACGTCCGCGAGGCGTACCTGCATCCCGCAGAGGAAGTGCGCATCACCTTTGATAAGCAGTTGCGGTCGGGCTTGCGCTCCACGGATCTGTTTGACCCCTTCGTGCCCACCGTCCCGCCCTTTGATAACGGCGAAATTATTCTGGAAGTGAAGTACAATCGGGTGCTTCCGCCCTACATCCGCGATATCCTGTGCACCTACTGCCCCGGCGCCGTGCAGAGCGCCATCAGTAAGTACACCTGGTGCCGCAGGTTTGAGGATCTGGAGGCGTAAGGAAAACTTCAATGATGCAGCAGGACGTTCTATGTGCAGGACGTTCTGCTGCATTTTTTATACATAAGACATGAATTCACGGTCGTTACACAGCGACGCACCCGATACATGACGCCTTGAAATTACAGAAAAAGATTGAAATAATAGAAGAAAAGGAGTACAATAGGTGCGAATGAATGTGCTCTTCTTGGAGCATATCTTTGAGTATTAAAGCACGGGAGGGTAGTCGCAAGAGTAAGCATGGTCGCGCGCAACACTGTTTCCAATGTTGATGTGCTTTTGTGATAAACTGAGATTGGTTCGATTGCACATCATGCGATTATCAAATGAACTGAATTCTGATTTGAAGTGTAGGAGAGTAACAAAATGGAACATATGGGCCTTAATAAGCAGCAAGTAGAAGAAAGCCGCAAGCTTCATGGTGCTAACACGTTGACGGAAATCCCGCCGGAACCACTGTGGAAGAAGATCCTTGAAGGCTTCAAGGATCCCATGATCATGATTTTGCTTGTCGCCCTGGTGATTCAAGTCATTTTGACTTTCATGGGTAAAGCTGAGTGGTATGAGCCTGTTGGCATTTTGATTGCTATTTTGATTGCCAATGGTGTATCTTCCGTTAGTGAGAGCCAACAGGAAGGCAAGGCTTCAGCGTTGAAGGCTGAAGAACAGGCCAAAGAGATGGCGAAAGTCATTCGTGATGGTAAGCTCCAAGAGGTTCATGTGAGCGAGATCGTCGTTGGCGATATCGTTTATCTGCAGTCTGGCGATAAGATTGCTGCCGATGGCGAAATCATTGAGGGAACGATCAAGGTTGATCAAGCTTCTTTGAATGGTGAGACTGAAGAAGCTACAAAGACAGTTAATACTTCCGGCACAGCGTATGATGTAAAGGATTTGCTGAACACTTGCTATGCCTATCGCGGCACGGTGGTATGCGGCGGTGAAGCCTACATGGAAGTTAAGGTTGTAGGCGATAAAACGCTCTTTGGCGAGCTGGCATTGGAAGTACAGGAAGACACGCGCGAAACACCTCTTCAGGTAAAACTTGGCAAACTTGCACGTCAGATTTCTACCTTTGGCTATATTGGCGCTATTGCTATTGTAATCAGCGTTTTTGCAAAGGCACTTTTGACTGGCGACTTGCCGGAAGATGCATATGGCTGGATTAGCTTGACCATTGAGGCAGTTACGGTTGCAGTTACGATTATTGTTTGCGCAGTTCCTGAAGGCCTGCCTATGCTGACCAGCATTCTGCTGAGCTTTCAGAGCCTCCGTATGGCCAAGGATAACGTTCTTGTTCACAAAATCAACGGCTTGGAAACGGCTGGCTCTCTGTCCATCCTCTTCTCTGATAAGACGGGTACCATCACAGAAGGCAAGCTGAGCGTTGTGGAAGTTGCTACTGGTAATGTCCGCAAGTTCGGTTCCGTGAAGGAACTTCCGCTTACGTTGAAGGATGATGTGATCGTTGGCATCGGACTGAATAACTCCTCTTCGTTCTCGGATGGAAAAATTATCGGTGGCAACTCTACGGACCGTGCACTTATGGCTTTCTTGGCTGCAGGTGATGCTACCAATATGATGGCGCGCCAGGATGTGTCTAATTTCAACGCCTTTGACTCTGCAAAGAAATATTCTACGGTCACCATTTCCCGCGATGGTCACGTGCTGACCTACATTAAGGGCGCTCCTGAAAAAATCATTGCCCGTTGCAAGAACTATATTGATGAAAACGGCACAGTGAAGCCTTTGACAGAACGTAACTTCCTGACTGCTTATATGGATGAACAGGCAGGCCGTTCTATGCGTCTGTTGGCTGTGGCTAAGTGCGAAAATGAGAATGCTGATGGCGATGATTTGACGTTGGTGTGCGTGCTGTCCATTCGCGACAATGTGCGTAAGGAAGCTGTTGATGCAATTCGCGAAGTACAGGGCGCTGGTATTCAGGTGGTTATGGTTACGGGCGACCGCAAGGAAACTGCTGTGGCTATTGCCAAGGAAGCTGGCCTGCTGAAGAATACGACCGATGTTGCTTTGACAAGTGCTGAAATGGCAGAGTTGACGGATGAC
>CAVBFK010000222.1:0-4730 GCA_963594395.1 Lachnospiraceae bacterium | reverse complement strand
CTTGGAATTGTAAAACTACGTTCCGCCCTTGCCACCAGGTGCGTTGAATGCTATAATATGCGTGTATGCGCATTGATATGATGTGAAGGAGGATATCCTTTTGAAGATGAAGCGTTTGCTGGCCCTGCTGGTGGCCTGCTGCCTGGTGCCTATGAGCATCATGGCTGAAGAGGATGACGATGTTTCTGATGATGTATCCGAGGAAACCATCTCTGCGGAAGAAGAGCGCGAGGTGGAAGAGCTGGATGCAGTCGATGAGGATGACGAGGAGACCGTCTTCCACGCCGGCGCTACCTATCAGGAAGCCGAGCTGAGCGACTTTGATGAAAACTCCGCAGCGCTGTACACCTGCCACATTCTGGCCAAGTCCAGCCTGTTTGCAGAACGTTCGACCGATGCCTCCAAGGTCACCTACAATGAGGGCGTCGTATCTGCAGAGGTGCTCTATGTAGGCAGCAGCTGGGCCATTGTCCGCTACAAGCAGTACATCGGTTTCATTAACCGCAGCCGTATTTATGATGTAAAGGCGATTGACTCGGTGAACACGCCGCCCTATGGCACGCAGAAGTCGATCTATATTGCTACCACGGCAAGCACCTGCCACGTGCACAAGTCCATGAGCGACGAAGACGACAGCTGGGTTGTGCTGAATGAAGGCACCATGCTGAGCATCTGGCGCATTGAAGGCGAATGGGCTATTGTTCCCTACTGGCGCACCTATGGCTACATTCATCTGACCGAGCTGACCGACTTCATTCCCGTGTCTCCCACGGATGAGCCGCTGAGCGACGACACGCCTATTGCCGCTTACACTTCTTATTATAAGATGGTGCAGACGAAGAGCAATATCAGCCGTATCAACAACATCAAGGTGGCTTGCGAACGTCTGACCCGGGTTATGCAGCCCGGCGAATCCCTGAACTTCAACAAGGACGTTGGTCCTTACAAGAAGTCCTTGGGCTATCAGGAGGCACCTGTGCTGATTGAAGGCACCAGCCGTCCCGGCTACGGCGGCGGTACCTGCCAGGTTTCCTCCACGTTGTATAACGCTTTGCTTCAGTTGCCCGGTGTGGAGATTCTCCAGCGCCGTCCTCATGGTCCCGGCGGTGCCAGCTATCTGCCTCACGGTGTGGATGCCGCTGTGGGCAATAGCAACCTGAACCTTCGCTTCCGCAACAACTATGACTTCCCGATTCGCGTAGAAGGCCATACCAGTGATGACGGTGCCCTGCTGATGGTGATCTACAAGGTATCCGAATGATCCTCTATCCGAAGATTCTCCGGGCGGAGTTCATTTCCCGCCCCAATCGCTTTGTAGCGCAGTGCCGTTTGAACGGTGAGACCGTCATCTGCCACGTGAAGAACACCGGCCGCTGCAAGGAGCTGTTGCTTCCAGGTGCTGTAGTGTATCTGGCAGAATCCGATCAACCCGCACGGAAAACCCGCTATGATCTGGTGTGTGTGGAAAGCCGCGGCTATCTCATCAACATGGACAGCCAAGCACCGAACCCGGTCTTTGCAGAATGGGCGCAGGCTGGCGGGTTTCTGGACGGCATCACGGAGCTGAAGCGTGAAGTTGTCTACGGCGCTTCCCGGTTTGATTTTTCGTTTGTCCGCAACGGACAACCAGGCTTTGCGGAAATCAAAGGCGTAACGCTTTTTGATGATGATGACAGAGCATTCTTCCCGGATGCGCCTACGGAGCGTGGTGTGAAGCATGTGCATGAGCTGATTGCCGCGCATAAGGCCGGTTATGAAGCCGTGCTGTGCTTTGTGGTACAGCGTGAGCACGTACTCAGCGTTTCCCCGAACGATCTGACCCATCCTGCTTTCGGCGATGCCTTGGAAGAAGCAGCTGCCGTAGGGGTTCAGCTCATGGCAGCCGTTTGCCGCGTTACGCCGCAGGAAATGACCATTACCCACACCATCCCCGTTGTACTTGACAGGAGGCGCATGTGATGCCGCTCCGACGTTTTTTCGCAGTGTTCACGGTGCTGATTCTGCTTTGTTCCTGTGCTTACGCGGAGGAAGAGGAGGAAGTGATTACTCCTGCATGGGAAGTGCCTGACTATGTCACCTGGTTGCTGGAAGTTGCCGGCAATGAGGTTGGCTATACTGAAGGCGCGCACGGCTACACCAAGTATGGTGAATGGGCCGGAGATCCTTATGCGCAGTGGTGCGCAGAGTTTCTCTGCTGGTGCGTTGATCAGGTGGATCAGCAGCACGGCACCAGCCTGCTGAAAAACGTCTATCCCCTTTATTCCGGCCAAAATACGGGACGCAGCTGGTTTATTACGCAGGGACGCTATATTGTTCGCTGGGGCAACCTGGAAGACTGGGGCTACCAGTGGATGAAAGGCGACGACGACTATATCACCACCGGAACCTACATTCCACAGCCTGGCGACTGGGTATTTTTCACCTGGACAGAAGATCAAAATACCGACCACGTGGCCATGGTGGAATACTGCACAAAGGATGCGGATGGCAATATCAACATTCACGTCATTGAAGGCAATACGCCTGTTGCCGTGAAGCGTACCGTATATTCCCTGACCTATACGCGCATTCTCGGCTATGGTACGGTGCACGACGTGGCGGATGTTACCATGCGGTATGGCAACAGCGGTGAAAAGGTCACCCAACTGCAAAAGAAATTGGTCTACCTTGGTTATTTGAATGAAAGCAAGGTAAACGGCACCTTCGGCACCGCCACGGTAGATGCGGTGAAGGCCTTTCAGCATGATGAAGGCCTGAATGAGCATGGTGTTGCCAACAAGACCATGCAGGACGCCCTGAATAAGCGTTATGATGCCGCCGTAGATTCCGATCCTGCCACATGGCAGGTCGTTGATGACGATTAAACTTTGGAGGAAATATGGATCCCATTTATGTCTTTGGTCACAAGAACCCGGATACGGACTCGGTCGTATCGGCCATGGCGTATGCCTCTCTGCTGAACGCCTTGGGTGAAAGTGAATATGTTGCTGCCCGTTTGGGTCATTTGAACGATGAAACAACGTATCTACTGGATCGTTTCGGTTTCAAGTCGCCCATGTATCTCCCCACGGTTCGCACCCAAGTACGGGATATCGATTTTGACCGTCCGCCGGCGGTGAGTGCCAATGTTGCCATCAGCCATGCCTGGAAGATGATCCAGGAAAACAGCAGCATTTCTTCCCTGCCTGTCACCAAGGAAAACGGTGAGCTCTACGGCATGGTCACCGCAGGAAGCATTGCAGAAAGCGACATGGACTCTACCCAGAATCCTGTGGTGGAGAACATTCCTGTGTTCAATCTGTTGAGCGCCTTGGAGGGCCGGATTATCAACGATGATGAGGACGTATTCGATCAGATTTCCGGCGAAGTGATGATTGCCCTCCCCTCTTGCGGCGCCTGTCTGAAGGGCGTGGGGCAGAACACCATTGTGATCTGCGGCCAGCAGGAAGATGTGGTGGAGCGGGCGCTTGAAATTGGCGTCAGCTGTGTTATCCTCTGCCAAAGTGATCTGGCAGAAAAGTACCGCGGCCGTTCTTCCCACACTTGCCTTATTGCGACTCCCTGCGATGCTTACCGGGCGGCGCGCATGATCTATCAAGCCATCCCCGTCAGCCGTATTGCGCAGACCAAGGATCTGGTCTCTTTCCATCTGGATGACTTCATCGATGACGTGCGCGAGGTTGTGCTGCAGTCCCGTTATCGCTCCTATCCCGTGCTGGATGAAAACAACCACGTGGTGGGCACCTTGAGCCGCTATCACTTGCTGCGTCCCCGCCGCAAGCGTGTGGTGCTGGTGGATCACAACGAGCGGAGTCAGTCCGTACCCGGTCTGGATCAGGCAGAAATCATGGCCATTATTGACCATCACCGCCTGGCTGACGTGCAGACAGCAAACCCTGTGTTCATGCGGAATGAACCCGTGGGTTCCTCCACCACCATTGTGGCCACCATGTTCCAGGAACGCGGTTTAATGCCCTCTGAAAAGCTGGCTGGGCTCATGGCTTCCGCCATCCTGTCCGATACGGTGCTTTTCAAGTCCCCCACCTGCACGCCCCGCGACCGCCGCATTGCTGACCGCCTGGCCCGTATTGCCGGCATCGATCTGGAACAGCTTGGCCACGAAATTTTCGCCGCCGGTCAGTGCGCTGACAAGCCCGTTGAGACCCTGCTGAACATGGACTTCAAGGAATTCCACATTGCCGGTCACAGTCTTGGTATTGCTCAGGTCACTTGCCTGGACACGGATAAGCTACTGAAGCGACTGTCTGAGATTCTTCCCGCCATGGAGAAGCTCAAGAGCGACAAGCAGTATGATATCGTGATTCTCATGCTGACCAACGTGTTGCTGGAAGGCACCGAGCTTATCTTCCTCGGTGAGGAGGAAGCCGTAAAATCTGCCTTCAACACCGGCGACGTGCAGGATCATCATGTGTTCCTACCCAAGGTTGTTTCCCGCAAAAAGCAAATCGTTCCTGCCCTGGCTTTGCTGTGGGGCTAAGGAAAAACGCACGAGGTAATGAAAATGAAGGATCATTTGTGCCGCCTGTCTGCCATGCTGCTCTGCCTGATGCTGCTGCCCATCGCCGCTTTCGCAGAGACGGCTTCTGTTGGCTATGGCTTCGATGTGAGCTTCAGCATGGATGCATCTGCCTATCCAGAGAGTGATCAGACGCTGTTGCAGGGCATTGCGGATACGCTCAACATGCTGACCCTATCCGGCACCTTTGCCA
>CAVBFK010000221.1:0-6487 GCA_963594395.1 Lachnospiraceae bacterium | reverse complement strand
ACATGGGATGATGAACGGCAAGCCTATGTCGGGCTAAAAAAGTATTATTCAAACGAAAAAAGTGATGATGATTATCAATGGTATGTTGTTTCCTGGATTCCAGGCAATGAGCCAGAAAAGTTGTTTGAGGTTGAATTTACTAGCTCCAGTTGGACATATTGTAATCACGAGTGGTATATTCTGTACAATTCTTCTTCAGGCAGATCAATGGCCCGTGTAGCAGAAGACGGGACCGTCACTCCTCTTCCAAATATACCAATGCTGTCTAGTATGACATATATGTCTGATGGAAGAGTTGTTGGCCTAGATAATCATGACGTTGTAATCTACCAAATCCAATAAGTCATTGACATTTCCGAATTATAGGAGATTGCCAATAGACCCAATCAACAAGCACTTTGAAAGGAGCATCCCATGAAAAAGATCCTATCTGCTTTCCTTGCGCTTCTTCTCTTGACTTTTTCTCTGCTCCCCGCCGTTGCAGAGGAGGAGGACAAGGGCAGCGTCACGGTGTTCAATTATGATAAGGAATACAATCAGCGGTTTACCAATGCAACCGGCATCAAGGTCAACATCAGCAACTACGGCGATGATGAAGGCGATGGCGACAGCGACGTTGCCACCCGCATCAGCGACATCTTCACCACCAAGAATCCTGATATTGATGTGATTTCCTTCTGGGCAGATGATGCCCTGAGCCTGGTAACGGAGAAGGGCTTCTACACCGACATGAGCCAGAACGAAACGCTGAAGAATGCCTTTGATGAATTGTACCCGAATATTTCCAGCGCCATGACCAACGAAGCCGGTGAAATCATTGCCTGGCCCGTGGTGGTGGATGCCTCTGCCCGCACGGTGGAAACCTATTACCTGACCGAGGGCGGCTATGAAACCCCCAACACCTGGGATGAATTGCTGGATGTGCTGAAGCAGATGCAGAAGGACGAGTTTTTTCAGGAGACCGGCACCGTTCCCTTTGATGTGCTGAATGATGACAAGAACGATCTGCTTACCTTTTTCGTGAACCAATACCTGCAGAACTGTGCCATGAACGGTGACACTCTTTCCTTTGACACGGAAGATTTCCGCCGCATTGCCGCCCGCATTCTGGACGAAACCCCGGACACCGCCCCTGTCGTCCGGGAAGACGGCACGGAAGATGCCATCTTCTGCATGACCACAGGTTCCAATGTCATCAACAAGGATCAGCTTGTTCCCTATCAGTTCCACGAAGGGGAAGACCCCAAGGTCTACACCTCCGTGCGGGTGTTCATCATCAACCCTTATTCCACCAACAAGGAGAATGCCTTCAAGTACATCGAATACTTTGCCCAGAAGCGCACCGTGGAGGATTACGCCCTGTACCAGACCATGACCGAGCCGCTGGAGGATGAATCCGTCGTAGCAGACATCACCGCCACGGAGGAGAAGATTGCCGCCCTGGAAGGCTCCGAGGACAGCGCGGAAGAAGTCGCTTCCCTGAAGGAAGAGCTGGCCTCTCTGGAGCAGTACCGCTACACCGTGTCTGCCGAGGACATTGCCGCCTGGCAATCCTTCAGCAAGCTGTTGTACGTCTCCACCAAAACGCTCATCCCCGAGGATTCCGGCCTGAGCAACTACCTCACCATGCTGGAAGACGGGCTCATTACCCTGGATGAGTTCATCCAGCAGGGCGATACCATCGTGCAGATGATCGAAACGGAAGAGAATTAAGCACCACCGTCCAAAAGGCTTTGCCACCCTCCTGCTGCATTTTCAGCAGGAGGGTTTTCTCGCCCCTCCATGGTATCCTCCAGGTGCCTACAGCACAATATTGTGCGTACTTCACAAACGGGAACTGGGATGGTACCATACGCTCTGCAAGAGGCAATTCCCTTGCAGAGAAAACACTTGGAGGTATCCCCTGATGACAAAGGTTGTTGAATTTCTGAAAGCAAATCCCGTGCAATATCTTGCAACGGTTGGCCGCGACGGCAAGGCAAAGTGCCGCCCCTTCATGTTCTGCGGTGAGATGGACGGCAAGCTGTGGTTCTGCACCAATAACCAGAAGGACGTTTACAAGGACATGCAGGCAAACCCGGAAATCGAAATCTCCGTTTCCAGCCCGGAATATGCATGGATCCGTCTGCACGGCAAGGCGGTGTTTGAAAACAACATGGCCGCCAAGGAGATGTGCCTGTTGAATCCCATCGTGAAGAGCCAGTACGGCGAGGCCACCAACCCCATCTTTGAGGTGTTCTATTTGGAAGATGCCCACGGCGTCATCGCTGACTTCTCCGGCAATCCGCCCTACGAGTTCTGATTTTTATCCAACTTCAACGCATGCAAAAAGGAATGCCCCCGAAAGTGGAGGCATTCCTCTTTTTTTGGGCTTGCGGCCCATCTTACTCCACCGTGATGGTGAAGGGATTGGAGTACAGGTAGTAGGTGCCGTAGGAAGTACCGTCGATGACCAGATCCTGCTTGAGGCGGAAGATGGCCAGGGCTTCGCCGGCGGTTTCGATGGAGCCTTCCACCACGATCAGCTCCGCATCTTCTGCGGTGGATTCTTCCCGGCGCTGGGACACGGTGGTGGGCTGGGGAACTTCCTCGCCAACCTTGATGGTCACGTCTTCAGCCTTCACGTCACGGATGAAGTTGGTAGCCCACCAGGAGAAGTTGGTGGTCAGGCCGTAGATGCCGTTCAGGTAGCCCTGAGCGAACTCCTCGGCGGTGTTGTAGGTCCAGGGCCACACGGTCAGGCCGCGGTGACGGCCGATAACCGCCAGGTCATAGGAGAAGTTCAGATAGGGGTTGTAGGTGGCGTTCCACTGATCCAGCTCGGCGTAGAGCATTTCCAGGGCCTTCTCGGCGCCTTCGCTTTCAATCACATCGCTATACTTGGCAAAGGCGGGCAGGTTGGTGGTCGCATCGCCCCAGCCTTCATAGCCCAGGGCGCCGATGGACATTTCCGGCCAGAACTCGTGCATCTTCTCCAGAATGTTGCGGTTGAAGGAGATGGTTACCACCTGGTCGAAAGCGTCCAGCTCGGTCACCAGGTTGCGCAGGGCAGGCACCGCGTCTTCCGTGGCGGTCTTGATTTCGGTGGTGTGGATGACGTCCGCATCCTTGAACAGGTTGATGAATTCACGCATGGAGGGGATGCGCTGAGAATTCAGGTAGGTGATGAAGCCGTAGCGGGAGTTCTCGGCAGACTGATTGTTCCGTGCCTGCACGCCGTTTTCGCCGTCATTGACGAAGGGGATGGCCTGCAGTTCCTTCAGGGTCAGCTCTTCCACGTTGGTGATGTCGGCACGGTCGAACAGGCGGCTCATGCCCTCATCGTGGACGATGAACAGCTCGCGGTCAGCACTCAGGTAGATGTCGTTTTCGATGTTATCTGCACCGGCGGCATAGGCACCGATGGCGGACATGGTGGTGTTTTCCACGTACTCACTGGGCATGCCGCGGTGACCGATGATGTTGGAGGTACGCAGCAGGGTGGGCGCATCGTCCTGGAAGAAGCCCAGCTGATCAATGGCCTTCTGATAATCTGCCACCAGCACGCCGTTGGCACCGTTGGTGTACTGCTGCAGCAGCGCCTTGGTCTCCGAGGTGGTCTCCACCCAAACGGTTACAAGACGGTTCTGAATGTAACGAACGTTTTCCTTGGTTGCAATGTCTTCGCTGATCAATGCCACCTTGGCGTTGCTGCCGTTGGTGGTCTTGATGATATCCAGCAGGGTGTCTTCATCGCAGGTCTTGATGCTGCGGAAGTCCACCATGCCGCGGACGGGCACCAGGCTGGCAACGTCCTTCACCAGAGCGGCGTTTTCGTAAGAAGCCACCACGAATACGTCGCCCAGTTCGCTGCTTTCCAGATAGCTCTTCAGGGCAGCGGCGGCATCTTCATTGTCGATGTACAGGGCAGGGATCACCGTGCTGGACGTAGCCTTGAGGTAGGTATCCAGGTCGCCCAGGGACGTACCGTCTGCAGAGGTCACCTGCAGGTTGCTGTCCACGTACACCATGGCGGTGGCGGGGCGAACCTCATCGTCGGCAACATCCGCGGCAGAAGCATTGGCTTCCCATGCCACCGTGGTTGCCAGCACGTAGCTGGTTTCGGGTTCATAAACCTTGGAATAGGGCTGGGTGTCCGCCAGGGCCGTGGCCGTGCTTCCCAGCAACAGGGTGGATGCCAGGAACACTGAGAGCAGTCGTTTCATTTCTTCCTCATTCCTCTCTTTTTCTCCGGGTACAGGTTACATCATACAGGATCAATGTAAAAACGAAGTGCCCCTCCGCATCAAATCTTCCGCAAATCTTTGCCTAGTGGGCTCACGGAATTTTTACAAAGGGAACGCCGCCCGGCAAATGTCCCTCATGCGTGCCTTGCGCATCAACGCATGTATTGGTATAATAATTCGGAGAAGGGACGATTCACGCCCCTTTCACTGAAAGGAAAAGAAACATGGAAAAGAAGAATCCGACGTTTGTCATTACCATGGAAAACGGTCAGGAAATGAAGGGTGAACTGTACCCCGACATTGCCCCCATCTCCGTGGGCAACTTTATCTCCCTGGCCAATTCCGGCTTCTACGACGGGAAGATCTTCCACCGCGTCATCCCCGGCTTCATGATTCAGGGCGGCGACCCCAAAGGCACGGGCATGGGCGGCCCCGGCTACTCCATCAAGGGCGAGTTTGCCGCCAACGGCGTACCGAACCCCCTGAAGCACACCCCCGGCGTGCTGAGCATGGCGCGCAGCATGCATCCCAATTCTGCCGGCAGCCAGTTCTTCATCATGACCAGCACCAGCCCCCACCTGGACGGCCAGTACGCCGCCTTCGGCAAGGTGACGGAGGGTCTGGACGTGGCAAATGCCATTGTGAATACCAAGCGCGACTGGAACGACCGTCCCCTGACGGAGCAGAAGATGAAGTCCGTTCGTGTGGAGACCTACGGCGAAACCTATCCCTTTGAAAAAATGTAACGCTTTCGTCAAAGCGGCAAGCCGCCGGACAAAGTGGCACTGCTGCTTTGCCGGCGGCCTTTCTATGGAGGTTCACGATGGATAAGCAAAAAACCACGGTGTACGTCGGCGGACGGGGCTATTCCCTCGTGTCCACCGAATCCCCGGATTACATGCGCCGCCTGGCCGCCTATGTGGATCGCAAAATCAGCGAATACGCCGCGGCTACCGGCCGTCCCTCCAACGAGGTTGCCGTGCTGGCCGCCCTGAACATGGCCGATGAGCTTATGAAAGCCCAGGATGAAAACAGCCTCCTTCGCCGGCAGATGGATGCCCTGGCCAAGGAACTGCAGGCCATGAAGGAAGCGGCAGAGGAGAAGTAAGCCCGGTTCACAGTAAACATCGTCACGGATTAAAATTTCCCCACAGAACGGAGCAGCAAACATGATGGAAGTACTTGCCCCAGCGGGCAACAGAGAATGCCTTGACCGCGCCTGTGCCGCGGGTGCGGATGCGGTCTACCTTGGCTATGCGGCCTTCAGTGCCCGGGCGGGAGCAGGCAACTTTGACGAGGAAGAACTGCGGCAGGCCGTGCGCTTTGCCCATCTGCATCATATGCGGGTGCACGTTACCGTAAACACCCTGGTGAAGGATGCGGAGCTTCCCCAGCTGATGCAGGTGCTTCGGCTAATGAACGACATTCCCGTAGACGCGGTGCTGGTGCAGGATTTGGGCGTCCTCTCCCTGTGCAGAACCTGCTTCCCCGACCTGCCCGTGCACGCCAGCACCCAGATGTCCATCCACAACAAGACGGGCGTTCTGTGGTGCGCCAAGATGGGCATGACCCGCGCCGTGCTGGCACGGGAATGCTCCCTGCAGGAGATTGCCAAGGCCGCGGATGCTCCCATTGAGGTGGAAGTTTTCGGCCACGGTGCCCAGTGCGTGGGCGTCAGCGGGCAGTGCCTGTTTTCTTCCATGATCGGCGGACGGAGCGGCAACCGCGGACGGTGCGCCCAGCCCTGCCGCATGCAGTACACCTGGCGCGGAAAGACCGCCGGCTGGCTCAGCCCCCGGGATGTGTGTATGCGGGATGATCTGGACAGTCTGCTGAAAGCCGGCGTATCCTCCGTGAAGCTGGAAGGCCGTCTCAAGCGGCCGGAGTATGTGGCCGTAGTGGCGTCCAGCTACCGCAAGGGTGTGGACAGCGCCCAGCAGGGTCGTTTTGTCCCTGCAGATACGGAAGAAAAGCAGGGACTTCTGCAAATCTTCCAGCGGGGCGGCATGATGCGGGGCTACGCCATGGGCTGTGAGGATGCGGCGGTCATCTACCCCGAGCGGGTGAATCACGACGGCGTGGCCATCGGCAAGGTAGAAAGCGTCAGCGGCGGCATGATGCGTGTCCGTCTGACCAAGCCCCTCCACGACGGGGACGGTCTCCAGCTCCGCGGCGCTGATGGGGATCGGGAGCTGATCTACGCGGGACACGACCAAGCGGCCGGCGACACGGCGACGGTGCGTCTGCGCCCGGATCTGCAA
>CAVBFK010000220.1:0-2773 GCA_963594395.1 Lachnospiraceae bacterium | reverse complement strand
CCGTCCGCGCTCGGTGAGATACCAGTCGTCACGGCTGCGTCCGGGACGGTGAGCGGGGCAGACTAAGAATTCGCTTTCAGGGAAGGCGGCCTGGTAATACAGGAGCGCTCGGCGGGCATGGGCGGCGTGACAGCACAGAATGCCCCGGCGGACGGTGATTCCCGCGGCATCGGTTACCGCACGGGACTTTTGCGCATTGTCCCAGGTGTAGGTGGCCTGATCCTCCCGGAGAATGGCCTGGTCGGGAACACCCTCTTTGCGCAGTACATCCCGCATGAAATCCCATTCGGTGGGATAATCCGCCGTATACGTGCCGCGCCACTCTTCCGGCACGCCGGCAAAGGCACCAACGGATTTGGCAAAGCGGCCGGAGGGGAGAAGGTAGGGGGCAAAGCCCTGATGATACAGCGCCGCCGCCCTAAGCACATGCTCCGGATGAGCATTGCCGGGAATGAAGATCACGTCTGATTGTTGCGGCGGATCTTCTACAAAGATAAACTCCGTTACCGCCTGCACAAAGATGGCGGCAGAGCCGATTGACTTATTTTCCATAGCGATTCCACAGCGCCAGACAGGCCTGCGCCTCGTTAGGATCCATCGGGACGAAAACCTTGCGGTAAATGCCGCGGATGTCCTCGGCTGTCAGGGCGACAGGATGGTTGCTCAGCCGCTCCACGTTCACGGTGGCGGTGAGCTTGTCCAGCACCTCATCACTGGGCATGGGCAGAGAGGTCATACCCAGATCCAGCAGAATGCCCTGCATCAGCCGTGCACCGTCGTGGAGGTCACACAGTCCCATGATGGCAGAGATGTCGCTCAGAAGCGGCTTCATGGCGTCGCAGGAGGTCATTTGCTCCCAAAGTAGGGGCAGGGTCAGCGCACAGGCGTGACCGTGGGCAATCCCCAGGTTCTGCGTCAAGCCGTAGCTCATGGCGTGGGCAGCGGTGGTGCGGCTGATCTGAATGGCCTGACCGCTGCGATAGGCGGCATCCAGCATGGCTTCCTCCGCATGGGGATCTCCCTGCAGATAGCCCCGCAGGTGATGCAACACGCCAATGATGGCCTCGCGGGCGTGAATGCGGCTCGCCTCATTGGCACCCTTTGCCCAGTAGGATTCAATGCCCTGGCACAGCGCATCCAGTGCGCAAGATTTCTTGTGATACTCCGGCAGGCTGGACAGCAGGTCTGCATCCAGCACCGCGCCATCCGGCAAAAGCGAAGGATGAGACAGGGAATGCTTGACGTGATCCACATAGATGACCGCAAAGGGGGTCACCTCAGCGCCTGTCCCTGCGCTGGTGGGAATGGCAATGTGCTTCGGCCCGGCAGAGGTGTCAAGCCCCTTCAACGCTTCCTCAGGGGAAGCGGCAGTCAACAGCGCCTTCACAGCCTTGGCGGTGTCCATGGCAGAACCGCCGCCGATGGAGATGAGACCATCACAGCCCTGCTCACGGTACATCTGCACCGCGGCATCACAGTCTTCCCAGGCAGGATTGGCATGGTAGCCCGTGAAATGCGGGGCATGGGGGAAGGGCAATTTCTCACTCTGCGCCCGGCCGATGATCAGGGGATGATGAATGCCCATTTCCTCGGCCATGAGGGTCACCTGAGGCAGACATCCGCGGCCTCGCAATAGTTTCTGCATGGGATCGACTCCTTTCTCTGCGTTCATCATATCATTTTGGCGGGAAAATGTAAATCAAAGATAGTATTTCATGGTGGGCTCAATCCAGTACAGATACTGCGGCCCTTTGGTTTCCAGCGCCTTCATGCGGCGATACATGGGCAGACCATCCGATACATCATGCCACAGATCCGTGAAGACGGTATCGTAAGCGAGATTAGGCGCCTTTTCGGCCGCATAGGCAAACGCGTCGCCTTCCAAAATTTCCAGCGCATCTTGCCGCGGAAACATGGGCAGCAATGCCTTGCGGAACAGCTCAATCACGTCACGGGAGCGTTCCACCACCGTTACGGAGGTAACGGCAGGGTTCATCAGCGCGTGAAACACGTAGTAGCCCATGCCCAGACCGTAGCATAGCACCTTGCCGCGGGAACGCTCGGCACAGGGGCGGATGGTGTTGATCTCGTTAGGGGTGATCGTCATCCAAATCCGCCCGTTTTCCTTCAAGGCAGGATAAGGCACTTCTTCATCAAACCAGCCAAGCTGAGGGAGCACCAGACCGCGAATAGATTGAAAATCGTCTGCCACAAAGATCTCCGCGGGGGCATAGCGCTCTTCCTCCAGGGAAACGCTCCCTTGGCGGAAGACGCGGGTGCGCAGTGCCTGCACGTAAGGATCATCGGTAATCAATGCAGGAGAAAGCCTGTGCAGCATGAACGGGAAGCATTGACGATACAGCCCCATGTCTTCAGAAAGGTCGAGATTCAGCCCGCAGAAGGCCGCCAGCATGAGCGCAACACTCTCTTCGATAGAAATGCCGCAGTCCTCTGCGATGGCTTTTGCCTCGGCAAAATCAATGGCGCGGGGATGATTGTTCAGGAAGGAAGCAATCATCAGCATAAGACGTTCGTTCATGGTATCCTCTTTGAATGCAAGGAATGAAAGCGAGGGAGAAACACAAAGCGCGTTTCTCCCTCAAAATGGAGATGAAATTGCAAGAAATGATCAACCCGTCGATAAGCTTTAGGTGAATTACTATTTCAGACGGGTAGAAAACTCTGGGTGGTGTTGGAGGGCTCGCAAGCCCTTCAACGCTAGATCGAAAACCAGCGAGCCTCTTCGAGGCGGTTCATCGGGGCGAGGCCCCTG
>CAVBFK010000219.1:0-2421 GCA_963594395.1 Lachnospiraceae bacterium | reverse complement strand
TGCTGGTGGATCGCGGCGGCTACACCATGCATGCCGGCTTTGCAGTGGATATGGAGAACCTTGTCAGCAGCTGCGGCATCAATAAGCTGGCCATTGCCGGCGGCTGGCATAATATGCTGGGCATTGTTCACAATGTGGCGGCCGTCAGCAGTGCATGCTTCATGATCCGTCGGGATCACTTTATTCCCTTTGACGAAAATTATCAGGGCGGCCTGGGCACCGTGGATTGGAGCCTGAAGCTTGCCAAGCAGGGACTTTGGCATGTGTACACGCCTTTTGCCAAGGGCAAGGCGGATGATAAGCAGTGCGCCAACTGGCTGCTTATGCACAAAGCTCCTGATGAAGCAGATGCCGCCCGCTATCGGGCAGCCTGGGGCGACCATGTGCATGACCTGAGCTACAGCGTTAATTTTGCGCGCCAGAAGGCAAACTACGCGCTACCGAAGTATAAGAAAGAAGGCTGAGCAGGATGCGGCGGGAAATGACAGTGCTGAGTGTGTTCGGCACGCGTCCTGAGGCGATTAAAATGGCACCGTTGGTGAAGTGCCTGGAAAAGACAGAGGGCATCAAGAGCGTCGTGTGTGTTACGGCACAGCATCGGCAGATGCTGGACAGCGTGATGGAGCAGTTCCATATCACCCCGGACTACGACCTGAACCTAATGCATGCCGGGCAGACGCTGACCAGCATTACCACCGGCGTGCTGGAAGGCCTGGACAAGGTATTGAATGAAGTCAAGCCGGATGTGACACTGGTGCATGGTGATACCACTACTTCCACCGCGGCGGCGCTGGCTTCCTTCTATCATCAGGTGGCCGTGGGTCATGTGGAGGCCGGTTTGCGCTCCTTTGACCGGTATTCTCCCTTTCCGGAGGAGATGAACCGGGAAATCACGGGCCGCATTGCCACCTTGCACTTTGCCCCTACGGCACAGAGCCGGGATAATCTGGCCCGGGAAGGCATTACCCAAGGGGTCCACATCGTGGGCAACACGGTGATTGATGCCTTGCATCAAATGGTGCATGATCAATATGTCTTCCGCAGTGAGCAACTGAAGTCCCTTCCTTTGCAGGAGGGACGCTGGATTGTAATGACGGCACATCGCCGTGAAAACCTGGGCGAGCCGCTGGAGAATATCTGCCGCGCCGTGAAGCGCTTGGTAGAAGATGTGCCGGATCTGCACGTGGTGTATCCTGTGCATCCCAATCCTGCTGTGCGGGGCACGGTGGAGCGCATCCTGGGAGATACGGATCGGGTGTGGCTCATTGAACCGCTGGAGGTTGAGGACATGCACAACCTGATGAAGCGGTGCTTTATGGTCATGACGGATTCCGGCGGACTGCAGGAGGAGGCTCCTGCCCTGGGCAAGCCCATTGTGGTACTGCGCACGGAAACAGAGCGCCCCGAGGTGGTGGAGGCCGGTTTGGCCTTGTTGGCAGGCATTGAAGAAGAGCAGGTGTACCTTGCCGGCAAAAAGCTTCTGACCGATCCTGTGGTGTATCACCGTATGGCTCATGCAGTCAATCCTTACGGCGACGGCCATACTTCGGAGAAGATTGCCGCTATTCTGTTGGCTTATCGGGAATCCCTGCCGGACTGAACGTAAAGAGGAGGACAATCATGCGGATCTCCATGCTAACCATCGGATCCACAGGAGATGTGCGTCCGTATGTCTTGCTGGGGCGGGAGCTGAATAAGCGCGGTCACGATATTACCGTGGCCGCTTTTGAGCCCTTTCGGGAAATGGTGGAAGGCGCAGGCCTCCATTTCTTCCCGCTGTCCGGCGATGTGATGAACGTGATGAATAACCTGATGAAGCCCGGTGTGAACGGTGCCGGGTTCCTCAATCAGGTGGAGAAGAGCCTGAAGAACATTCTGCCCACCTTGCTGAATGACTTGATGCGGGCAGGCGAAGGCGCGGATGCGATCTGCTGCACGTTCTTCGGCTCCATGTATTATTCCATTGCGGAGAAGTACAATATCCCTTGCATTCAGACCCAGTATTTTCCTATGGATCCCAACAGCGTTACGCCGATTTCCTCGGCGCCGGGTCTGCATATGAACAAGGGCTGGAATCTGGCCAGCTACAAATTGGGCTATTTCCTGATCAGCTTGCTGGAAAAGCGGTACCTGACGGATTGGCGGAAGGAAAACGGCCTGTCCGTGCGGAAGGTGAGCACCCAGCCGGACTACGCCCTGCAGGGGCATACCATTCCTGTGATTTACGCCATTAGCCCCTTGGTCATGCCCCGACCCAGAGACTGGGGAGAGCATATCCACATGTCAGGTTTCTGGTGGAATGATGAGCCCTGCACCTTTGAGCCGGATGAGAAACTGAAAGCGTTCATGGAAGCAGGGGAGAAGCCTATCTACATCGGCTTCGGCTCCATGGTTAGCGGCAACATGAGCAAGACGTTCAGC
>CAVBFK010000218.1:0-2729 GCA_963594395.1 Lachnospiraceae bacterium | reverse complement strand
GCAGTGATTTGGATAAAGTGAAAGCTGAAATCAAAAAGCAATTAGGCTGACAAATCCCGGTTGGCCAAAGAAGATATGGTCACACATAAACAGCAAATACGATGAGATTACGCCGGACTGGGTAGCGGTTAAGAAACGGAACGCCCAAATCGGCAAGCAAAGCGGAGGAAACAAATGATTTTATATTTTTCGGCAACAGGCAACTGCAAATATGTCGCATCTCGGCTGGCAGAATCAGCAGAGCAAGACATGCTGTCCATCGTGGATTGCATCCGAGAGGACAGATACTCATTTGAGGACGATACCATTGGAATGGTCTTCCCCACCTACTTCTGGGGCCTGCCGAGTATTGTGGAAGAATTTCTGCGAAAGGCCGAATTCAAAACAGAGTATCTTTACTTTGTTTCCACCTACGGAACAACGCCCGGTGCCTCCGGTGCTCTTGCCGGGAAAGCCATCAAAGGCAGAAAAATTGACGCCTTCTACTGTGTGCGGATGCCCGACACATGGACGCCGGTGTTTGATCTGTCCTCACCCGAAAAGGTTGTGGCATTTACAAAGACGACAGAAAAGAGCATTGACGAAATCTGCCGGAATGTCGCGGTGCGTCATACGAACTCCCATATGTTCCCGCGAACGCCGGTTCTTATCACGAGGATGATTTCGGGCCCGATTTATCATAGCAAAGCACGCAAAACTGCGAATTTCACTGTAGAAGACAGCTGTATAGGTTGCGGTTTTTGTGCAAAAAAGTGTCCGGTGAATGCCATTCGAATAACAGACGGAAAACCCACTTGGGTAAAGGATAAGTGTGTAATGTGCCTGGGATGTCTTCATCGCTGCCCCAAATTTGCCATACAGTACGGAGGTAAGACAAAGAAGCACGGGCAGTATCTGAATCCGAATGTAAAGGTCTGATGGCTATGGCCGTAACCAGATATGATGAAATCATCAATCTTCCCCACCATGTTTCCGTGAAGCATCCGCCCATGCCCATGGCAGACCGTGCGGCGCAATTTGCCCCTTTTGCGGCACTCACCGGCTATGACGCTGCCATTGCAGAAGAGCGACGGCTGACGGATCAGAAAATTAGCCTGACGGATGAAGCCATTGAAGCACTGAATCTGCGCTATCAAATATTGGCCGATGCTCTGCCTGAGCGGCCGGAGGTGGAGATCGCCTATTTTCAGCCGGATGAACGCAAGCAGGGCGGCGCATACCTGACGGTTGTTGGCGTTGTGAAAAAGTTGGATGCCGTTGAGGGGCTCATTCTCCTGCAGGATGGCACACGGATCCCCATGGGCGATGTCTTTTCCATCGAAGGCGCATTGTTTGCATCACTGAACGAATGAATGTAGCGGAGGCATGTATGAAGCTCAAAGAACGTGCAAAACAGTTGAATGCAGACATTCCTGCTTTAGCGCTTGCTTTGAAGGATACAGATACGCCTTTTCTTGCCAAAATACTCGCCGGAGTGACCGTTGCCTATGCGCTGTCCCCCATTGATCTCATTCCAGACTTTATCCCCATCCTTGGATATCTGGATGATCTTATTCTTCTGCCATTGCTGGTGACGCTAACAATAAAACTCATTCCGCATGCTGTCTTTGAAAAGTGCCGCGTGCAGGCACAAGGCATGTGGCAAAACGGAAAACCGAAGAAGTGGTATTATGCACTCCCCATCATAGCCATTTGGGCAATTCTCATTATATGCATCATCAAAATCATTCGATAAACAAAAAGCCGGGCAAGCATGGTGCGCTCAGCATCGCTTGCCCGGTTTTCTCTTGTGTTTTTACTTTTCTGCTTCCGGGATAATCATACGGCCGCAAGTCTCGCACTCGATGATTTCCGTTCCGGACTTGATCTTGCGAAGCACCGCAGAGGGCAGTGCCGTGTTGCAGCCGCCGCACTGGTCATTCAGCAGACGCGCCATAGGAGGCGTGATGTGCTTCTTGATGATGCGGTACTCCTCCATCATTTTGGGATCGACCCCTTCGGCCGCCTTATCCGCCACGGCGCGCTGAGCTTCCAGCTTGGCCTTCTGCTCATTGAGCTCCTTATCGTAGGACTCGCGCAGAACCATGAAGTTCTGCTTCTCCTTAGCGGCTTCCACCTGCAGACGCTGCTGGCGCTTTACAAACTCAGCAGAATCCTTGGCAATACGGGACATTTCCGTTTCATAGCTATTGATGGTCTCACGGCAGCGGGAGACCTTTGCGATAAGCGCCTGCACGCCTTCCAGATCGCTGGGGGCGTTCTCTTCCATCTCCTTACTGAGGGAAGCCAGCTGCTCTTCGCAGCGGGGCAGAGCGTCACGGATAATATCCATACGGTCAGCCATTGCGGCGACCTGCTCCTCAATCTTCGTGAACTGCTCCTTACGGTCAGCAATGAAGTCACGGCTCTTCTCCAGCTTCTGGCGGGTGGGTGAACGGCGAATGTCCAGCGCAATGCGATCCGCCTTCATATCCTCTTGCTGATAAGCCCACAGCATTTCCAACTGTTCCATGGGATTCCTCCTTTATCTCCGCGAGGCAAGCCCCGGTGATCAACTAGTAACAAACCCTAGGTGGCGTTGGAGGGCTCGCAAGCCCTTCAACTCTAGATCGAAAACCAGCGACATGTGCGGTGGTTTTCGCAGCAATCCGAAGGATTGCTTCCCTACACGAACGAACGGCCGGGAGAACGGCTTGCCGTTCGACCAGTGAGCGAGTGCAATTCTCGAC
>CAVBFK010000217.1:0-5700 GCA_963594395.1 Lachnospiraceae bacterium | reverse complement strand
TTCTTCTTCTGATAGCCGGCGATGACCACTTCGATAGACTCTTCCAAGTCTGCCTGGTTGGCTTCGCTGCGGCCGTCACGTACGGCACGGAGGGCAGCCTCGTTCACGATGTTGGCCAGCTCAGCGCCGGAAGCACCGGAAGCCATACGGGCAATACGGTTGAAGTCCACATTGCTGGAGAGCTTGATCTTCTTGGCATGCACCCGCAGGATTTCTTCACGGCCCTTCAGGTCAGGAAGTTCCACAGGCACGCGGCGGTCGAAACGGCCGGGACGGGTCAAGGCAGGGTCAAGGGATTCAGGACGGTTCGTAGCGGCCAGAATGATGACGCCGTTATTGCCTTCAAAGCCGTCCATTTCGGTCAGCAGCTGGTTCAGGGTCTGCTCACGTTCGTCGTTGCCGCCCAGGTTGCCGCCTTCACGCTTCTTGCCAATGGCATCAATCTCATCGATGAAGACAATGCAAGGGGCCTTTTCCTTGGCCTGCTTGAACAGGTCGCGAACCTTGCTGGCGCCCATGCCAACGAACATCTCAACGAATTCAGAACCGCTCATGGAGAAGAAGGGCACGTTGGCTTCGCCTGCAACGGCCTTGGCCAGCATGGTTTTACCGGTGCCGGGAGGGCCTACAAGGAGCACGCCTTTCGGCATGGAAGCACCGATATCCTTGTACTTGTTGGGGTTGTGCAGGTAGTCCACGATTTCCTTCAGGTTTTCCTTGGCTTCATCCTCGCCGGCCACGTCGGTAAACTTGATGCCGTCCGAAGATTTCACGTAAACCTTGGCGTTGCTCTTGCCCATGCCGAACATCATGGAGCCGGAGCCGCCGCCCATCTTGTTCATCATCTTCTTGGTCAGCCAGTTGCCCAGCAGGACGAAGAGAACAATGGGGATGACGTAGCTCAGCAGGATGCTGACAATGGGCGATGCCTGCTCGGAAATCACCGATGCGAAGGTAACGCCGCAGTTGTACAGCCGTTCGGTCAGATAAGGATCTTCCACGCGTCCGGTTTTGTAGATCTGCGTATTATCCTTATTGGTGAAGAGGATTTGGTTATCCTCAATCTGCACCTGACCGATTTGACTGTCAGCGGTCATCTTAATGAAGGTGTCGTAGCTCACCTCGGTAACCTTCTGACTCGAGATGCTAGGCATCACCAGCATGTTGAACAGCAGAATTACCGCGATGACAATCAAATAGTAAAATATGATTGGTTTCTTTGGGGGTTTCACTTCATTCATGCGTTTCACCTCTCCTTTACCCAAGAACACCGGATTCGGGAACCATTTCCCGAAAAGGCGATGTGATCTTTTTTCGTACAAGGGACGCCACCGATGACCTCATCGCCTCTGTCCTTTATACTACCACAAAGGTTACACAGTTTCAATGAAGTGAACGTGAACAAAGAATGAAAAAAATCTGACAAATGGCAAAGTTGTTCCCGAAAAGGTCTATCAGAGTATCATTGCCTTTTAATGAAGAAACCAATACGTATGCACATTTGAGCAATCTTTTTTCATTTTCCTGCAAATTGATGCTTGACACAGTGCCTTTCCTATGTTATCTTATTCATGCGTTAGTTGAAACTAACGTACCATGATGTTCCTCCGGGCAGGTGTGGATTCCTACCTCCCCACACAGCCGGAAGCGCACGGGTTGCGCGGCCCGTGCGCTTTTCTGCCCACGAAGGTTAGTCTTGCTTAACCGAAAGGAGCGAATCTTTTGCTGGAGCAGTTGCTGGTCGAACACGGAGCCCCTACCTTGGCTAAGCTAAAGGTTGGCAACCTGATTCAGACCGTCGTGCATGATGACGCCGCCTTTGAAGAAGAGCGCCTTCGCCTTGCACGGGTGCTTGCCCCAAAGGGAGTTTCTCTTACAGTTCTCCGCAAAAGCGATGGTCACGCGCTGGTCTACCTGTACCGTCCCAAGGCACTGAAAAAGTTGCTGGCGTGTCCTTTGATTCAGAATTTTCTGCAAAAGGAAGGCTATGAACACTGTACCCTTGGGTCTGCCATGGCAACCCTTCGCCGCCGCTTGACAGGGGCAGGAGATTTTCCACACGAGATTGGCATTTTTCTCGGCTATCCGCTGGATGATGTAACATCCTTTATTGACCAGGGCGGACAGAATTGTGCCCTGTGCGGATGCTGGAAGGTTTATCACAATGTCTGCCAGGCGCAGAAGACCTTCCGGCAGTTCGACCGTTGCCGAGAGGTTTACACACGGCTCTACCGAAACGGATGGAGCATGGAGCGATTGACCGTAGCGGCCTGAAAAGGCTGTTAGGGCGGCACCGACGCGCGGTGTCTGCATATAGATCAGTACAAGGAGCGATGAAATCATGGAAATTGCAGTTGTTTATTGGAGCGGCACGGGCAATACGGAAGCGATGGCCAAGGCGGTTGCTGAGGCGGCCGGTGCAACGCTGTATACCCCCGATGAATTTACCCCCGCGAAGGCCGCTGAGGTAACGAAGGTAGCCATGGGCTGTCCCGCCATGGGTGCTGAAAACCTGGAAGAGAGCGAATTCCAGCCCATGTTCGATGCTTGCAAGGCTTCCCTGAAGGGCAAGAAGGCTGTGCTGTTCGGTTCCTTCGGCTGGGGCGACGGCGAGTGGATGCGCACTTGGGAAGATGACTGCCGCGCCGCCGGCATCGAGCTGGCTGCTGACAGCGTCATCTGCCAGGATGCTCCCGATGACGACGTGCTGAAGAAGTGCGCTGCACTGGGTGAAGCTCTGAAGAACGCCTAATGATATAGCAAGGCTCACTTTCATGCACATTGCACGAGGGTGAGCCCTTGCTAATTAGATAGTTCTAACCATCTTTTTGTACATCGAAACTTTTTGTGAAATTAGGGTTGACAAATGGGGTTAGACCTGCTAAACTCTCCGACGGTTAGAAAATTCTAACCATTTTCTTAGGTTAAGGGTTAGAACGTGCTAATCAAGAGAGGAGGACGCAAATGATGCCGTTGGGAATGGCGAATGTCGGTGATGCTGGTACCATCCAGAAGATCACCGGACGCGATGAGGTGCGTCAGCACCTGGCAGAACTTGGTTTTGTTGTCGGCGAAACGGTTCAGGTTGTCAGCGAAATGGGCGGCAACATGATTCTGTCCGTGAAGGACAGCCGGATTGCACTGGACAAGACCATGGCGATGCGCATCATGGTCTGAGTCTCATTGAGGCTTCACTCAATAAGAAAAGCAAAAAGGGAGGCAAGGTTGCATGAAGACTCTCAAAGACGTCAAGATCGGTGAAACTGCAACGATCGTAAAGCTCCACGGCGAGGGCGCCCTCAAGCGCCGGATCATGGACATGGGCTTGACCAAGGGCACGGAAGTGTACGTGCGCAAGGTTGCACCGCTGGGCGACCCCATGGAGCTCACCGTTCGCGGCTATGAGCTGAGTGTTCGCAAGGGCGACGCTGAAATGATCGAGGTGGAATAAGCAAGAAGGCTCATCCTTCATGCTTTTTCTGAGGCACCGTTCCGTGTCTCCAATAACTTCAACATTTTGAGGGAGGATTTCCGCATGGCGATTAAAATTGCCCTGGCAGGCAACCCGAACTGTGGTAAAACCACCATGTTCAATGCCCTGACGGGTTCGAATCAGTACGTTGGTAACTGGCCCGGCGTTACGGTGGAAAAGAAGGAAGGCAAGCTCAAGGGTAACAACGATGTTATCATCCAGGACTTGCCCGGCATCTACAGCCTGTCTCCTTACACGCTGGAAGAAGTGGTGGCCCGTGGTTATCTGGTCAATGAGAAGCCCGATGCCATCCTGAACATCGTTGACTCCACGAACATCGAACGTAACCTGTACCTGACCACGCAGCTGGCTGAACTGGGCATTCCCATGGTGATGGCCCTGAACATGATCGACGTCACCCGCAAGAACGGCGACAAGATCGACATGAAGAAGCTGGGTGAGGCACTGCAGTGCGAAGTGCTCGAGACTTCCGCTCTGAAGGGCGAAGGCAGTGTCAAGGCTGCTGAAGCCGCTGCCGCACTGGCTGCTAAGGGCGGCCATCGTGAGGCTCCTCACGTGTTCCAGGGCAGCGTTGAGCATGCCATCGCTCACATCGAAGATCTGATCAAGGATGTGAAGGTGGAAGAGCACCTGAAGCGCTGGTACTCCATCAAGCTGTTCGAGCGTGACGAGAAGATCGCTGAAGAGCTGAACCTCTCCTCTTCCGTGAAGGCTGACATCGAAAAGGTCATTGCCGACTGCGAGAAGGAAATGGATGACGACGCTGAGTCCATCATCACCAACCAGCGTTATGCTTACATCAACAAGCTGGTTTCCTCCTGCGTGAAGAAGGGCAAGCCGAAGGGATCCCTGTCCACCTCCGATAAGATTGACCGCGTGGTGACCAACCGCTGGGCCGCACTGCCGATCTTCGCTGTGGTGATGTGGCTGGTGTATTACATCTCCGTGACCACCATCGGCACCATCGTGACCGACTGGACCAATGACGTCTTGGTTGGCGAGATCATCCAGGGCAATGTGCAGACCTGGTTGGAGAGCATCGGTACCGCTTCCTGGCTGACCGGCCTGATCGTTGATGGTATCATCGGCGGCTGCGGTGCAGTGCTGGGCTTCGTTCCTCAGATGGTCGTGCTGTTCTTCCTGCTGGCTATTCTGGAAGACATCGGCTACATGTCCCGTATTGCCTTCATCATGGACCGTATCTTCCGTAAGTTCGGTCTGTCCGGTAAGAGCTTTATTCCTATGCTGATTGGTTCCGGCTGCGGCGTTCCCGGTGTTATGGCCTCCCGTACCATCGAAAACGACCGTGACCGTAAGATGACCATCATGACCACCACCTTCATCCCCTGCGGTGCTAAGACGCCTATCGTTGGCATGATCGCTGCAGCTGTGTTCGGTGGCAGTGCTTGGGTTGCAACCTCTGCTTACTTCATCGGCGTGGCCGCCATCATCGTGTCCGGCATCATGCTGAAGAAGACCAAGGTGTTCGCTGGTGACCCCGCTCCCTTCGTTATGGAGTTGCCCGCTTACCATGCTCCCAGCGCCAAGAACGTTCTCCACAGTGTGTGGGAGCGTGCTTCCAGCTTCATCAAGCGCGCTGGTACCGTGATTCTGCTGTCCTCCATCATCATCTGGTTCACCAAGAGCTACGGCTGGGCTCCTGCCGCTGATGTGCAGGCTGATGCCCGTGACGAGTATGCTGCTTCCGTGACCGAGTATGAAGAGACCTTGGCTGACTACAATGCCCGCGCTGAAGCAGGCACCCTGGAAGAGGACGAGGAAGAGCCCGAAGAGCCCAGCCTTGCTCCCGAAATGGAAGAAGATCGTGCCGCTGGTTCTTGGGGCGCTGTGGATAACATGGACTACTCCATCCTGGGCAAGATCGGCAACCCCGTGTCTGTGGTCTTCAAGCCTCTGGGCTTCGGCAACATGCCTTCCACTGTGGCTACGGTGATGGGCCTGGTTGCTAAGGAAGAAGTCGTTGGTGTTATGGGCGTTCTGTACGGCGCTGATGACGCTGCCGATGTTGTGGATGACGAAGACATGTCGGATGTGGAGAAGACCGAAGCGCTGGATCCCATTACCCAGGCCTTCAACGAGTCCTCTAACGGCCATGGCCGCCTGGCAGCCTACGCCTTCATGATCTTCAACCTGCTGTGCGCTCCTTGCTTCGCTGCAATCGGTGCTATCAAGCGTGAAATGAACAA
>CAVBFK010000216.1:0-2173 GCA_963594395.1 Lachnospiraceae bacterium | reverse complement strand
TCCAGGGGCTTTGCGGTCGCCCCTGGACCCTTCGCATGCACTCCTTATAATGTTGGCTTGCAATGCAACTAAAAAGTTTCAGGACAGTGCCCCTTCAAGAAAGGGGACTGCGAAGGGGTCAAGGGGGCGACCGCAAAGCCCCCTTGATGCGACCCAGAGCGAAATCTCTTTGCTAGAAAACCAACTTGTCGTATGGAACAAGCGAGTTAAGTTCCATCTTCCAGGGCATTACGGTTATGGGTTGAAAACCCCGCCCGCTGGCCCCTTCGCATGTCCCTCTCCGAAGGAGATGAATGCTTTACAGATCCATTTTGATCTGATCCGCCGAAGCGCTGGCCTGCGGCGGCGTGCGCTTCATATGCTCCCAGGCGGCGGGGGTGCAGATCCTCCCCCGCGGCGTGCGCATGATGTACCCCAGCTGCATCAGATAGGGCTCATACACATCTTCGATGGTCACCGCGTCCTCACCGGTGGTGGCGGCAAGGGTATCCAGCCCCACCGGGCCGCCGCCGAACTTGTCCATCATGCAGGATAGCATGTTGCGGTCCACGTGATCCAGCCCCAGCTCGTCCACGTTCAGCAGGGTCAGGGCCTCGTTGGCCACTTCCTTGGTAATAACGCCCCCTGCCCGCACCTGGGCGTAGTCCCGCACGCGCTTGAGCATGCGGTTGGCAATACGGGGCGTGCCGCGGCTGCGGCGGGCAATCTCCAGGATGCCGTCCGGCTCGGCCTTCACGCCGAGAATGCCGGCGCTTCTGCCCACGATGGACGCCAGCTCCTCCGGCTTGTACATTTCCAGGCGGAAGAGCATGCCGAAGCGATCCCGCAGAGGGGCAGACAGCTGACCGGCGCGGGTGGTGGCGCCCACCAGGGTGAACTTGGGCAGATCCAGCCGAATGGATCGCGCCGTGGGACCCTTGCCGATCATGATGTCGATGGCGTAATCCTCCATGGCGGGATACAGCACTTCTTCCACCGCCCGGGACAGGCGGTGAATCTCATCGATGAAGAGGATGTCGCCGGCGTTCAGGTTGGTGAGGATGCTGGCCAGATCCCCCGGCCGCTCAATGGCGGGACCCGAGGTGATGCGTACGTTCTGCCCCATTTCCGCGGCGACGATGCAGGCCAGCGTGGTCTTGCCCAGGCCGGGCGGGCCGTAGAGCAGCATGTGATCCAGGGCGTCGTGGCGGCTCAGGGCGGCCTGAATGTAGATGCTCAGGCTGTCCTTGATGGGCTGCTGTCCCACGTATTCCCGCAGGGTGTGGGGGCGCAGGGATTGCTCGATGGCGCTGTCCTCCGCCTTGAAAGAGGTGTCCATTAATCGATCGTCCATGCCTTACCTCACATTCCTGCCATGGCGCGCAGAGCCAGGCGAATCAGTTCGTCAGGGGATGCGGAGGAATCCTTCACCTGACTGAGGGCGTTCCGCGCCTCGGTGGAGGTGTAGCCCAGGGCAATGAGGGCTTCCAGCGCCTCGGTGACGTTGTCCGACTGGCTGAGGACGCCGCTTGGCGCGCCGGACGCGCCGGAAACAGACTCCACGTCTGCCTGGCTGATTTTATCCTTCAGTTCCAGGGCGATGCGCTGAGCGGTTTTCTTGCCAACGCCGGGAGCACGGCTCAGGGCGGTGATGTCCCCCAGCAGAATGGCCAGACTCAGATCCTTCAGCGGCATGGAGCCCAGGATTGCCAGCGCCATTTTTGATCCTACGCCGCTGATGGAGGTCAGGGAGCGGAACATCCGCTGTTCCTCCTTGGTGGCGAAGCCGTACAGCTCCATGGCGTCTTCACGGACGGAGAGAATGGTGTAGCAGCGCATGGTTTCCCCCACGGCGGGGGCGGCCTGGAGGGTGTTCATGGAGCACCCGATGCGGTACCCCACACCCCCTGCCAGGATGATGAGCTCATTGGTGCCCTTCTCGCACACCTGACCTTCGATAAATGCGTACATGGTGGTTCCTTTCATGGGAAAAAGATTCTAAAATCTATGAGGAAATTTTCTTCAAGGGAAAGTGCACCCCGAAGGGTGCAGGGGCTTTGCGGTTACGGGTCGAAGACCCCGCCCTCTGGATTCCTTCGGGCAGTCCTCTCCGATGAGGTTGACTTGCATTGAAACTTAAAAAGTTTCGGAACAGTGCCCCTTCAAGAGAAGGGACTGCGAAGGGGTCAAGGGG
>CAVBFK010000215.1:0-3700 GCA_963594395.1 Lachnospiraceae bacterium | reverse complement strand
GGGCACAGGCAGTGTGAACTCCCTGACCCTGTACGTGAAGGACACCAACCAGACGGATGACACCATTCAGGAAGTAAAGGATACCCTGAATGCTATCTTCAACTACCGGGACGATGCCTACAATGTGATTAACCTGGAGAGCATCCTGGATGTGATGAACACCATCAATACCATGATGACCACCCTGCTGGCCGGCATTGCCTCCATTGCCTTGCTGGTGGGCGGCATCGGCATTATGAACATGATGCTGGTCTCCGTCACCGAGCGCACCACAGAGATTGGATTGCGGAAAGCCCTGGGCGCACGGCCGAGATTGATTCAGATGCAGTTTCTGATGGAAAGCGTCATGCTGAGCCTGATGGGCGGCATCATCGGCATCATCCTGGGCAATGTGATCTCGGCACTGATTGCCTCGTGGATCAACATTACCTTTGCCATGAGCCCTAGCGCCATTACCCTGGCATTCTGCTTCTCAGCCTCTGTCGGCATTCTGTTCGGCTGGGCACCTGCGCGGAAAGCCTCGCGTCTGAATCCCATTGATGCACTGCGCAGTATGTGATATAATCAAAGTAGAAGAACGTGGAAGGGGAGAATGCGCATGTTTACCATTCTGGTGGTGGAGGACGATCAGCCTCTGCGGAAAATGATGACAGCCTTTCTCACCCTGAACGGCTATAAGGCCATCGGCGCGGGAGACGGCGAGGAAGCACTGAAGGTTATGGAAAGCGTCCTGCCGGATATGGTCATTGCGGATGTGATGATGCCCAAGATGGACGGCTGGCAGCTGACGGAGGCCATTCGCCAGTCGTGGTCCATGATGCCCATCATCTTGGTAACGGCGCGTGACAGCCTGGAGGATAAACGCACAGGCTTTGCCGCCGGGGCAGATGACTATCTGACCAAGCCGCTGGATCTGGATGAACTGCTGCTGCACGTGGGCGCCCTCCTGAGACGGGCACAGGCCATGACCAGCCATAAGCTGACCATTGGCGAAACCGTGCTGGACTACGATTCCCTTTCCGTAACCCGCGGCGATACGGTGCTGACCCTGCCGAAAAAAGAATTCTATCTGCTCTTTAAGCTCCTCAGCAACCCGAAGCAGATTTTTACCCGCCGCCAGCTGATGGATGAAATCTGGGGCATGGACGCCCAGAGTGATGAGCGAACGGTCGATGTGCACATTAAGCGATTGAGAGAAAAGTGCGAGATCTTCCCTGATTTCTCCATCATGACGGTTCGTGGCCTGGGCTACAAAGCGGAGAAAAACGTATGAAGAAGCCCAATTTTCCGAAGCCATACACCTTTCGCAGCAGGGTCATTTGTGCCCTGCTGTTGGTGTGCTTTGCAGCAACCCTGATCTCCTTTGCCTGCGCCTATGCGGTGACACGTGTCAATGTGCAAAACGAGCTCCGGGCAAACCAGGTCGATGTTGCCATTACCCTTTTGGCCATGCAGCAGAAAACGTCCCTGCCGGTGGAAACCCTGGCGCAGATGACCACCTCCGGCGATGTGACGGTCTCTAAGGTCAGCCCGGAAAGTTCGGGACTAACCAGCGAACAGCTGGAGCAGCTGGATGAACAGCTGATGCTGACCGTATCAGAAAATGCGCTCTCCATGCCGGTAACCTATGTGCAGTTGGAAGATTCTGTGTTGCGCATCAGCACCGGGAGTCATGTGAACATTTTCACCCGTACCGGCTTGCGGTTTGCCATGGCGGGCGCGTCCTTCACCCTGGTGTTTATTCTGCTGGGTCTTGTGTCTGCCCAGGTGTTTTCACGGCCTGTTACGGAAATGACGGCGGCAACCAAGAAGTTGGCCGAGGGAGATTTCTCCGTCCGTCTGCCAGATGATAAGCCCGGCGAAATAGGCGAGCTTCTGCGCTCCTTTAACGGCATGGCCGATGCCCTGAGCCGGACGGCCTACCTGCAGAAAGACTTTATCAGCAGTATTTCCCATGAATTTAAGACGCCTATCGCTTCCATCAAAGGATACGCGCGGTTGTTGCAGATGCCCGGGCTGGATGAAGAATCCCGCAACGAGTATGTGAACATGATCGCCGGGGAAAGCGAGCGCCTGAGCCACATGTCCCAGACACTTCTGCGCCTGACCAGCCTGGAAGAGCAGATGATGCCTGCCAATGTGACCACCTTCCGATTGGATGAACAGCTCCGTGAAGTGCTGGTACAGCTGGCACCCGCTTGGGAAAACCGCAATATTGACTGGCAGCTGGAGCTGTCGCCGGTGACCGTTGCATCGGATGAAGAACTTCTGCGGCAGGTGTGGGTCAATCTGATCCAAAATGCGGTGAAATTCTCCGATGTAGGCAGCACCATTGAAATCCATGTCTACGATGCAGGCGAAGCTGTGGTAGAAGTGACTGACCACGGCATTGGCATGGATGAAGAAACCACGAAGCGAATTTATGACCGCTTCTATCAGGCGGATACCTCCCGTTCCCGCGAAGGCGTGGGCCTGGGGCTGTGCCTGGTGAAGCGCATTGTGGATATTCTGGGCGGTACCATTCACGTCCAGTCGAAGCTGGGGGAGGGCAGTACCTTCCGCGTACGGCTTCCGCTGGAAAAGACAAGAGAGGAGCAACGCCGTCATGGCCAGTGATCCCAGAGAAGACAGAGCGGTTCAATTTTCAGAGCAGTTTCAGGAAATCGTGGAGCACTATTTTTCCATTCAGTGCCGCTATCAGTCGGCCATCCGCGAGGTGCAGACCAAGCTGGAAATCCTGGATGATGAGTTTCAGGCCAAGCACAGCCGCAATCCCATCCATCATATGCAGTCGCGGATGAAGAGTCTGCCGTCCATCACGGAAAAACTGCGCAGAAAGGGCATCCCGCTGACCATTGAGGCGGCAACCCAACAACTGACGGACATTGCCGGCATTCGCGTGATCTGCTCGTACATTGACGATATTTACACCATTGCAGATCTTCTGGTGAAACAGGACGATGTGCGCGTGGTGAAGTGGCGGGACTACATCAAGCAACCCAAGCCCAACGGCTACCGCAGTCTGCACATCGTCATTGAGATTCCTGTTTTCCTGCAGGAGGGCAAGGTGTTTGTGCCGGTGGAGGTGCAGATCCGCACCATTGCCATGGACTTCTGGGCAACCTTGGAGCATCATCTCCGCTATAAGGGATTGAGCGACATTCCGGCAGACATCTCCGATGAACTTCAGCAAACTGCGGAGGACATCAGTCGACTGGATGAGCGCATGCTGAGCATCCGCAATCGCGTTGATACCCTGGAGAGTGCGGAAAAGACAGAAAACGTTGAAGATGCATGAGGGACAAAGCAACTTTGTCATTTAGGAGCCTTGCTTCGGCAGACTCCTTTTTTCTTGCGAATCCTTCATGCATCGTGTATAATGCGGGATGGTTATTCTTAGGGTCATTTTTAAGAAAAGACGACTTGTATGCGAAGGGAGCCTGTGCAATGAAAAAAATTCTGTGCCTTTTGCTGGCACTGACCATGCTTCTGTGCGGCGTTTCTGCCGTGGCAGAGGAAGAAACTGCCGGATTGACCAAGGATCTGATGATCCTCTTCACCAGCGATGTGCACTGCGGCATTGACCAAGGCTGGGGCTATGCCGGCCTGTATTCGGTGAAGCAACAGCTGGAGAAGAGCTATAACGTTCTGCTGGTGGATGACGGCGACGCCATCCAGGGCGAGCCTGTGGGCACCATGA
>CAVBFK010000214.1:0-18298 GCA_963594395.1 Lachnospiraceae bacterium | reverse complement strand
TCCTTAATGGAGGCCGCCACATAGCCGACGTCACCGGGAAGCAGGCAATCGCAAGGCTGATAGCTGGGGGCGAAGGTGCCGACCTCCACAATGTCAAATTCGCCGCCGGTGGCCATCAGGCGCATCCGCATGCCGGCTTTCAGACAGCCCTGCTTCACACGCACAAAGCAGATGGCACCCCGGTAGTTGTCATAGAAGGCGTCGAAAATCAACGCCTGCAGGGGAGCTTCATCATCCCCGGTGGGGGCAGGAATAAACTTGACGATGGCTTCCAGCACATCCTGAACATTCAAGCCGGTTTTGGCGGAAATGCAGGGAGCTTCCGATGCATCCAGGCCAATGACTTCTTCAATTTCATTCCGCACTTCCTCCGGCTGAGCGGAAGGCAGGTCAATCTTGTTGATCACCGGGATGATTTCCAGGTCGTGATCCAGTGCCATATAGCAGTTGGCCAGCGTCTGCGCCTCAATGCCCTGAGTTGCGTCTACCACCAGCAGTGCACCTTCGCAGGCGGCCAGAGCACGGCTGACTTCATAGGTAAAGTCCACATGGCCAGGCGTGTCAATCAGGTTTAGGGTATAAGTTTCGCCATCCTTGGCCGTATAGTTCATGCGTACGGCTTTGCTCTTGATGGTAATGCCGCGCTCACGCTCCAGCTCCATGCTGTCAAGAATCTGATCTACCATTTCCCGTTGCTGGAAGACACCGGTCAATTCCAGAATGCGGTCTGCCAGGGTAGACTTGCCGTGGTCAATATGGGCGATAATGCAAAAATTGCGGATTTTGCTCAGTCGATCGTTTGCCAAAGTGAATCCCTCCATCAAACTGTTGGGAAGAGTTTTCATCACTTTATCATAGCCGATTTTGCGGTGATTGACAAGTATTTTCTGCACAGAGGCGCTTTAGTGCTTACGCTTCTGGCGCAGTTCCTCCCTCAGCTTGTCTTCACGCAGTTTGATATCCTGCCGGATTTTCTCCTGCTGAACTTTCATTTCTTTGCGCATGGCCTGGCGCTGGGCTTTGATGCGATCCAGCAACTTGCGGTTGTACAGCTTGGCGTAGGGGAAAGCTCGCAGGGTGCGACGCATGAGGATGCCGCCTTCTGCCAGATGAGCACGAACGGCGGCGGTAATGGCTTCGGTGCTGTCACCGGCGGCATTGGTCGCATGGTGACGGATCTGCCCCAGTACACAGGTAGAAAGAACCGTATCCGCAGCAAAGACAGCACTCAAGCCGATGCACAGCCCGTTCAGCCAACCTAACGGCAGTTCGGCAAAATAGCGGAACAGGAACGGCTTGATGCAATAGATCATCACCAATCCAAGCAAGCCGAAAGGAATCAGCGTATCGGCACAGACGCGTCCGTTCAGGTTGAAACGTTTCTGGCTGTAATCCCACCAGCGGGCGTGGAAGAGCTTCTCCAGCACAAAGCTGGTGACGTATTCCAGTGTGCCGCATACGATCATGCCTAGGCAGAATACCGCCAGCGGCCTTTCTGCGTAGCGTGACAGAAGCACGGTAATCAGCACCGAGCCAAAGCCATAAATGGGGCAGATGGGACCCAAAAGAAAACCGCGGTTGATGAAGCGGTGAAACTGGACCAGCTTGGAGACAACTTCCATGAGCCACCCTAAAAACGAAGCAGTGAAGAATAGCAGAATGTAGTATTTGATCTCAACAGGCATGAGATCACCTCCCTTACCCTTACCTTACGGCATGGGCACACTTCCGTCAAAGGACAATCTGACGGTTTGCCCAAAAGATAGAATGTTATAGGAAGCGTTGACATCTGACGCTCTTCATGGTATGATGCAGGGGAATCGAATAACGATGAATGGACCAGAGGTGCATTTTTCATGATGTACCGCAGCGGAGAAGACGGTTTTCACTGATACTGCGGGAAAGGGAACGATGCCGAAAGTCACCGTATACCGTGAGCGGTGTTCTTGGGCGCAGGGCAAACAGGTCTGCGACTGTCATCAGGCAAAGCAGCCTGGCGGAGCGCTGGTTCACCGGTGGCGCATGCTGTTTGGCGTGGGTCGTCGGTTTGCGCACCGCAGGGAGGCCTGGGGTGTTTTTCTGTTTATCGGGGTTCATTGATTTTGAAATCGGCAATGGATAAAGGAGTGGCAAGCAGATGGAGAAGCAATATCGAGTCGGCATTGTCGGCGCAACGGGTATGGTTGGTCAGCGTTTTATTTCTTTGCTGCAGGGACATCCGTGGTTTCATATTACCGCACTGGCGGCGTCTGCCCGCAGTGCCGGCAAAACGTATGCAGAAGCAGTTGGCAACCGCTGGGCCTTTGATTGGGAAATTCCCGAAGGCGTTCGCAACATGACCGTGCTGGACGCCCAGGATGTAGAAACCATGGGCAAGCTGGTGGATTTCGTCTTCTGCGCCGTGGATATGAAGAAGGACGAGATTCGCGCCCTGGAAGAAAATTATGCCCGTCATGAAATTCCTGTGGTCAGCAACAACAGCGCCTGCCGCGGCTTGCCGGATGTGCCCATGGTCGTGCCGGAAATCAACGCGGATCATATCGCAGTGATTGAAACCCAGCGGAAGCGCCTGGGATGCAAGCGTGGTTTCATCGCCGTGAAGCCTAACTGCTCTATTCAGAGCTATGTTCCCGCTCTGACGCCCCTGATGGAGTTCGGCCCGGAGAAGGTCAGCGTATGCACCTATCAGGCCATCAGCGGTGCAGGCAAGACCTTTAAGACCTGGCCCGAGATGGTGGACAATGTCATCCCGTACATCGGCGGTGAAGATGAAAAGAGCGAGAAGGAGCCCTTGAAGCTGTGGGGCAAGGTGGTTGACGGCGAAATCGTGAATGCTGAAAAGCCTGTCATCAGCGCCCAGTGCCTGCGCGTTGCCGCCGCAGACGGCCACATGGCCGCTGTATCCGTGTCCTTTGCTCATAAGCCTACCATGGAGCAGATCCTGGAAAAGTGGAACAACTGGGAGACGGAAGCTCAGCGGCTGGAGCTGCCCAGTGCTCCCAAGCCCTTCCTGCAGTATTTTGAGGATCCTTCCCGTCCGCAGACTCGCCTTGATCGCGATTTCCAGGGTGGCTTCGGCGTGTCCATCGGTCGTCTGCGTCCCGACGTTTTGTTTGACTATAAGTTTGTCTGCCTGAGCCATAACACGGTTCGCGGTGCCGCAGGCGGCGGTATTCTGACGGCTGAACTGCTGTGCCGCAAGGGCTACATCGAACCCCGCGCGTAATTTCGGAGGAGAGAAGCCGTGAAGAAGCAACTGTTTACGGGATGTGCGACAGCCCTCATTACCCCTTTCCATAACGGAGAAGTGGACTATGCCGCGCTGGACAACCTGGTGGAGGCTCAAATTGCCGGCGGCGTCGATGCCATCGTCGCCGTTGGTACCACCGGTGAACCGGCTACCATGACGTGGGTAGAGCACCTGAACGTGATTCGCCGCATCGTGGAAAAGGTGAACGGACGGATTCCCGTGATTGCCGGCACGGGCAGTAACGCACCCAGGAAGCCATCGGCGCCGCCAAGAGTGCCAAGAGTTGCGGCGCAGATGCTCAGCTGGTGGTAACGCCTTATTACAACAAGACCAGTCAGGAAGGTCTGGCGGCGCACTTCAACGCGATTGCGGACAGCTGTGATCTTCCTATGATTGTGTACAATGTTCCCAGCCGCACGGGCATCAATATTCTGCCGAAGACGCTGGTGAAGATTTGCAGTCATCCCAATGTTGTAGCCGTGAAGGAAGCAAACGCCGACGTGGCGCAGGCTTTGGAAAAGCTCCGCCTTTGCGGCGATCAGGTGGCCTTCTATTGCGGTAACGATGATCTGACGGTTCCGCTGATTTCCTGCGGCTTCCAGGGCGTTATTTCCGTGCTGTCCAACGTTCTGCCGAAGGAAACAACAGAGATGGCCAAGGCGGCGCTGAACGGCGATACGGCCAAGGCGGCACAGATGCAGCTGAAGTATCTGCCCTTGATCAATGCACTGTTCTGCGAAACCAGCCCCATTCCCGTAAAGGCCGCCATGCACGCCATGGGTCTGTGCGATGAAGAACTGCGTCTGCCCCTGATTCCCATGCAGGCAGAAAATCGCCGCAAGATGTATGCCATCATGCAGGAGCTGGGCATTGCTATGCCAATGGCTGAAGAGGTGTAATGCCTATGAAGATCATCATTAGCGGTGCCATGGGTCACATGGGCAAAACGGTTGCGGAGCAAGCGACTCAGGCCGGCATGGAGATTGCCTTTGGCGTGGACATCTCGGCAGGCGAGATGCCCTATCCGCTGTATCACAGCTTTGACGAGGCTCCCGCTTCCGAAGATGCCGTTATTATTGATTTTTCCAAGCCGGACGGCCTGACGGCATTGCTTGCCTATGCCGTGAAGCATCACGTGCCTTGCGTGCTGTGCACAACCGGCTATACGGCAGAGCAGGAGAAGCAGGTGGGGGAAGCCTCCAAGCAGATTCCTGTCTTCCGGTCTGCCAACATGAGCATTGGCATTGCCCTTCTGCGCCAGCTGGCACGAAAGGCGGCGCAGGTGCTGGGAGACGCCTACGATGTGGAAATCGTGGAGATGCATCACCGCCGCAAGGCCGATGCGCCCAGCGGTACGGCACTGATGCTCTATAACGCCGTGGCAGATGCCTACGACGAGCCCAGAAACATGGTTTGCGGGCGCAGCGGCAACAGCTGTAAGCGCATGCACAACGAAATCGGTATGCACTCCGTCCGTGGCGGTACCGTGGCAGGGGAGCATCAGGTGCTGTTTCTTGGCGAAGCAGAGCGCGTGACCGTCAGCCACAGCGCCGAAAATCGTAGCGTCTTTGCGGTAGGTGCGCTTCGTGCGGCAGCCTTCCTTGCAGAAAAGCCTGCGGGACGCTATGATATGGACGATTTGATCGCAGACTGACGCAATCTCAAATTTCCATATACCCTTGAAAAATCCTTTCGATGGCGATACAATAGCGGGGAACCTGATTCGGAGATCAGGCAGAGTAGCCTTAAGCGCGTTAAGTGTTCATGGACGGGGAGTTGCCATGGAACGAAATCGACGGCTGTCGATGCGGTGCTTGGGGCGCATCCCGCTGCTGCTTCGGCTGCCTCCTGCGAACGGGGATCATCACTGCATGGCTTCGCCCATGCGGATTATCCACAAGAGCAGGAGGCGCTTCTTTTATGCATCAGAAATTCCGCTTGACAACCAAGGCCGTGTGCATCCTGGGGATTATGGCCGCGATGAAGATCATTCTTGAGCGGTTGTTTTCCATTAGCATGGGGGATTACATCCGTATCAGCTTCAGCTTTATTCCTGTTGCTGTAACGGGCATGTTGCTTGGCCCTATAGGCTCTACCATGGTAGCAACGGTTGCTGATCTTTTGGGCACTGTACTTTCCGGTCAAACACCGTTTCCAGGGCTAACGGCCGTAGCGGCGCTAACGGGGTTCTTCTATGGAATCTTCCTTTATCGCAAGGAAATCACGCTGGGTCGCTCAGCCTTGTGCATGCTGACGGTGACGGTCGTTTGCAGTATCATCCTCAACAGCCTGTGCCTATACTGGATGGGGATTCTGCCCCATGCCCATGATGCATTCTGGATCCGCATGGTGCCAAGACTGATTCGCAGTACCATTCAGTACCCGGTGAATACGGCCATTTTGTTTGGCATCGGCAAACTGATGAAGCGACTGCCTGCTTCTGTCTGCAAACTTTGAAGAAGGGAGCAAGTTTCTGTGTCCACATCCAACAACAAAGCGATTCTTGATGAACTCAAGCGTCTGTACCCTAATCCCAGGGCGGAATTGAATTTCACCAATCCGTATGAGACACTGGTAGCTACGATTCTTTCGGCACAGTGCACAGACAAACAGGTCAACAAGGTGACCCCCGCCGTTTTTGCACGCTATCCGGATGTAGCAAGCATGGCCGCCGCATCGGTGGAAGATTTATATCCCATGGTGAAGAGCTGCGGGTTCAAGACCAAGTCGGATCACATTATTGATGCTTGCCGAATGATTATGGCGCAGTATGGCGGCGAGGTTCCTTCTACACTGGAAGAGCTGACGAAACTTCCTGGTGTTGGGCGCAAGACCGCCAATGTGGTGCTTGCTTTCGCCTTCAATATACCGGCGCTCCCTGTAGATACCCACGTCTTTCGGGTCAGCAATCGTCTTGGCCTCGCGGACGCCTCTACGGTGGAAGAAACAGAGCGCCAGCTGATGCGTGCCATTCCTAGAGAAGACTGGCGTGACGCTCATCATCAGTTGATTTTCCACGGCAGACGTGTATGCAAGGCGCAACACCCGATGTGTGAAACGTGCACCCTGCACGACCTGTGCAAGCACATCAAGCAGGAAAAGTGAATTCTTTTCCATAGAAAAGGCACCCACCATTCTTATGATCGAATGATAGGTGCCTTTTAATTTGCTTGAAAATTTTTGCGAACAATGACCGCTGTCTTAGTCCCAGAACAGCAACTCAAAGCCGGGGTAGGTGACCGTTTCCTCACCGCTGGTGGTTTCATAGGCACCAATGCAACGGCCGTACATGGTCTGCTGGCTGTCCATGGAGAAGTTGGGCTCCTGCGTGGTGGTAACAACCACAAAGTTCTTATAGACGCCCTTCTTCGTTTTGTCCATGGCCATGGTGATAATCCACTGCTCACCCTCCTGCGCAATCTTGACCGCATAGAGCTTGTACTTCATAATGCGTCCCGTATAGCCGGTGAGCTTGGAAGTCAGGGTAGAATAGGCGGGCTTGATGGCCTCTTCGATATACTGAGCGCGCAGGTCGGCTTCCGTCAGCGTGCGGTTAGCCGTAAAGGTGTAGCGCCTGGTTTCAAAGTTTTTCTTCTGGAAGACGATGGTGATCTCATAGTCGCCTTCTGTAGAAGTGTCAATCTTGAAGGAGAAGGTGCCGTTGTTGTTGGTGCGCACCTGCTTGTCGTAGGTGTCATTCACAATGCACTGAATCGAAACGCCGGAAATGGTTTTGCCTGTGATGGTGAGCTTGTCACTGTCCAGCTGAGCAGGAATTTCTGCATCGAAGTTAACGGGCAACAGGTCAGACTGATAGGTCGTGGTTTCAAAGACCTCTTCCTGTGTGACGACAGAGCCGTTTTCCACGGTGACCGTCATCAGCCAGACACCTTCGCTGGGTAGCTTCATTTTCAGGGAGAATTCGCCGGATTTATTGATGGTATCTTCCACCATGATTTTGTCATTGGAAGACATACGCATCATAACGCCCGTAACCTTCAAACCGGCGGTGCCTGTACCGGAGACAGTGAAACTGCCTGTATTGGTTTCAGACGGCGGGGTTGAAGTAAAGACGACCTTGCCGACCGCTTCATCCGGCTTAACGGCAATGCTTGTGAAATTGAAGCCGGACATAATCTTGCTCAGTGCATTGCTGTCGGCTGTCTTCAGTGAGCGACCATAGACCTGATAATCCAGCGTAATGGTGTATCCGTTGCGGACAGCGCGGTAGGCATAGCCGCGGTAGGTTCCACTGTCGGTGGTGCGCTTATACTTCAGTGACAGGAAACGACCATTGCTGCTGAACTTTTTCCATTCGGCAGACTGATAGGTGTAGCCGGCTTCCTTATAAGTGCTTCCTTTTAGGTGGGATTTGCGGAAGGTACTGCGGCAAGCATTGTCCTGTTGATCCAGATCGTAGTACTGCTCTGCATCCTCATCCTGCACGGCTGTAAGCACAAAGCGCGTTACGCCATCGGAAGAATCAGCCACCAGCAGAACACCGTCTGTCTTCCACTGTGCAGACAGCTCTTCGGGGGTAGATCCTTCGGAAGACACCCACTCCGGGTGCTGGTCAAGGTTATCGGGGGTCAGCAAAATATAACTGTCGTCGATCTCCAGCGTGGCGGCAATATCATCGAAAGTGAACGTCTGCGCACAGGCGCAGGCACACACGGTTAACAGGCAAGCAAGCAGCAGCGCAAAGGCAGCTTTCTTCATGCAGGTCACATTCCTCTCATCATAATAACAGGGAATTCCCTGACTTCATCCTATCCCACGATATTGTACCATAGGGAATGGAGAAAACGCAAGCACTTGCAGGAAATATGCTTGATCTGCGTAAACAGACGGCTTGGTCATTTTTTGTGCAAAACCATGGAAAAACGGGGCGATTTCTGCCCGCCATGTACATTATGAACAAGGCAAATTCAAAATGCTTGTGGCTTTGGTCAATTACATTTTTTCGCGGAAACCGTTATAATAGCAGTAATCAAAAGCGTTCCGAACGCACACGGCAGGTTCGCTCCTGCTGTAAAAAGAGGAGGAAAGATTAGCAATGGCAAGTGTATCCCTTCAGCACATTTACAAGATTTATGCCGGCGGCGTGCAGGCTGTCAGCGACTTCTGCCTGGACATCGAAGATAAGGAGTTCATCGTTCTGGTTGGACCTTCCGGCTGCGGTAAGTCTACCACCCTGCGCATGGTCGCTGGTTTGGAAGAAATCTCCGACGGCGAGCTGTACATCGGCGATAAGCTGGTGAACGACGTTGCTCCTAAGGATCGCGACATCGCCATGGTGTTCCAGAACTATGCTCTGTATCCTCATATGACCGTTTATGACAACATGGCTTTCGGTCTGAAGCTGCGCAAGACTCCTAAGGAAGAAATCAAGCGCCGCGTGGAAGAAGCCGCTAAGATCCTGGACATCGCTCACCTGCTGAACCGTAAGCCCAAGGCTCTGTCCGGTGGCCAGCGTCAGCGTGTTGCTCTGGGACGTGCTATCGTCCGTGAGCCTAAGGTCTTCCTGTTCGACGAACCTCTGTCCAACTTGGACGCTAAGCTCCGTGTGGCCATGCGTACCGAGATCACCAAGCTGCATCAGCGTCTGCAGACGACCTTCATCTACGTTACCCATGACCAGACCGAGGCTATGACCATGGCTTCTCGTATCGTGGTTATGAAGGACGGCGTTGTGCAGCAGGTGGACAGCCCCCAGAACCTGTACGACTATCCTACCAACCAGTTCGTGGCAGGCTTCATCGGCAGCCCTCAGATGAACTTCTTCAATGCAAAGCTGGAGAAGGAAGGCCAGGACGTGGTGGCCAAGTTCGGCGACAACAAGATCGTTGTGCCTAACAGCAAGGTTTCCAAGTTCGTGGACGAGAGCTACATCGGCAAGGAAGTTGTTCTGGGCATCCGTCCCGAGAACATCAGCGATAAGCCCGCTATCATTGAGAGCCTGTCCAACGCCACCATCGATTGCGATGTGGAAGTGACCGAGCTGATGGGTTCTGAGACCTATCTGTACCTGAAGACCTCCGGCAAGGATGACAACATCATTGCCCGCGTTGATCCTCGTACCAGTAGCCGTGCCGGCGAGAAGATCAAGGTGGCCTTCGACGTGAACCATCTGCATTTCTTCGACAAGGAGACCGAGAAGACCATTCTGGGCCGCTAATCGATTGAATCATGATCAGGAGCTCCTCTTGAAAAAGGGGAGCTCCTTTTTAATGTTGCTGATTAGAAGATACGTTTGCCATTTGACTTTTTCCTCACCATGCATTGAAACGAATCCGCCGGTGTGATACAATAGGACACGGAAGAAAAATAAGGGAGAATCGGAGCATGACCGATAAAGAACATTCCGCACAGAAGAAACACTGGCAGACAGCCTCTTTGGTTCTTCTGGATGTGATATTGACGAACCTGTCCATGATCATGGCTTTGCAGATCTACTATGATATGCATCCGCCGGAAAGCCATTTGCTGCACGTCCTCCACATCGCGCCGGTGCTGACGCTTGCTACCGTCGGCGTTTTGTGGGGAATGGGGCTGTACAAGAATCTTCTGCGTTATGCGAGCATCGATACCCTTGTGCAGATTATTACCGGCACGCTGATTGGTACCGGCATTTCTTATCTCGTTTCTTTGGCAACCTATACGCTTTACCGCTCGACGAACATCTTCCTGATGCCCCGGCCGATTTACCTGATTCAATGGCTGCTTCTGGCGTTCATGCTGGGTGCCAGCCGTTTCAGCTTCCGGATTGCGGGTCAGGCAGGACATTCCGGCTTGTGGTTCAACAAGAAGCATGCGCGCCGTGTGATGGTTGTCGGCGCAGGCTGGGCAGGCGCACAGGTCCTGCGCGACCTGCTGGCAGGACGCTACGGCGATTGTGCCGCTGTTCTGGCGGTGGACGATGACCCTGGCAAGAAGAATACGAGGATTGGCCGTGTCCCTGTTGTCTTGGGCACCGAAAAGGTTGCTGAGTATGCCAAACAATTCGCCATTGATGAAATTATCGTGGCCATTGCGACCCCAAAGCATGACCTGACGCCTCTGATTCATCAGTGCATGAGCACAGGTTGTCGCGTTCGTGTGTTCTCTACCCTGCAGGATCCTTCCGGCAATGCTACAGCAGGACGTGTTCGTGATGTAAACATTGCTGACCTTCTGGGACGTGCAGAAACCCATCTGGATATGACGGAGGTTCGCAGCTACTTTGAGGGCAAGCGGGTGCTTGTTACCGGCGGTGGCGGTTCCATCGGTTCAGAACTTTGCCGGCAGATTATGAGCTTTATCCCCAGCAAGTTGGTGCTGTACGACATCAGCGAGAACTACATCTACGACCTTTTCTTTGAATTGAAGGAACGCTACGGTGAGATTGTGAAGAACACCGTCGAGCTCCGCGTTGGCTCCATTCGCGATCAGGAAACGCTGAACCGTGTTTTTGATGAGTTTAAGCCGCAGATTGTGATCCATGCCGCGGCGCATAAGCATGTACCGCTCATGGAGGACAGCCCCGAGCAGGCCATCAAGAACAATGTCTTCGGTACGTACAACGTGGCCACCTGCGCTATGGGACATGGAGCAGAGCGTTTCGTCATGATTTCCACGGACAAGGCTGTGAATCCCACCAACGTCATGGGCGCTTCCAAGCGCATGGCTGAGATTATTATCGAAGCCCTGCAGAAGAAGGGAAAGACCCAGTTTACGGCGGTTCGCTTCGGCAATGTGCTGGGCTCTAACGGCAGTGTGGTGCCTCTGTTCAAGCGGCAGATCCGCGCCGGCGGCCCTGTGACGCTGACCCATCCGGACATTATCCGCTACTTCATGACCATCCCGGAGGCGGCAAGCCTTGTGCTTCAGGCCGCATCCATTGCCAAGGGCGGTGAGCTCTTCGTGCTGGATATGGGCAAGCCTGTGAAGATTCAGGAGCTGGCAGAGCGTATGATCCAGCTCTATGCCGATCCGGAAAAGCCGCCGGTGGAGATCGTCTACACAGGCCTACGCCCCGGAGAAAAACTGTATGAAGAGCTCCTGCGGGATGAAGAAAACTCCACGGCCACCAGCAAAGAGAAGATTTTCATTGCGAAGCCCGAGCAGGTGGATTGGCCGCAGGTGGAGCATATGCTGTCAGAACTTCAATCCTGTTTGGACAATCACGGAGATATGAAGGCGTGCATGCACCGCATTCTCCCGTCCTTCAAAGAACCCAATGAAATCAACGGTGACAGAGGCAACTTGCCTGCTGATGCCAAGCAGGAAAGCACTGCTGCCGTTCATTAAGTCATCATAGAGAGTGAGGCGCCTAAGATGGAATGGTCGGAAAAGGTTTCTGCAACGTTGGAATCTCTGTTGCTGTATGCACAGCGCAGGGGACTGATTGAGCAGGTGGATTTGCCTTATTACCGCAATCTTTTGCTGGATGTCATGGGGCTGGATGCTCCTGCAGCAGTGGAAGCAAAGGATTTGGGTGAGGAAACGGCAACGTCTCTGTTGGATCAGCTGACAGCTCTGGCACGGGAAAAGGGCATGATCGGTGACATGCAGTACGAGAAGGATCTGTTCACAGCCCGGGTCATGGGTCTGCTGACGCCTTCTCCGAAGGAAGTGCGGGAAAGTTTCCTGAACAGCCTGAAGCAGGGCAAGCCTGATCAGGCAACCTGGCATTTCTACGATATGTGCCGCGCCTGCGACTATATCAAGGTGAATGCCATTGCTCAGAATGTGCGCTATTTTGCAGACAGCCCCTGCGGCGAGCTGGAGATCACCATCAACTTGAGCAAACCTGAAAAGGATCCCAAGGAGATTGCCAAGCTGAAGAACGCTCCCGGTGTCGGCTATCCGAAGTGCATGCTGTGCGTTGAGAATCCCGGCTATGCCGGCCGCAGTAACTTCCCGGCACGCCAGAATCATCGCATTGTGCCGCTGACGCTGGACGGTGCTTCCTGGTACATGCAGTATTCGCCCTACGCCTACTATCCTGAGCACTGCATTGTGTTTAACGGCAATCATACCCCCATGAAGATTGACCGCGGCACCTTCCGCCGCCTGTTTAGCTTTGTGGGTCAACTGCCGCATTATTTCCTGGGCAGCAATGCTGATCTTCCCATCGTGGGCGGCTCTATCTTGAACCACGATCATTTCCAGGGCGGCTGCTATCAATTCCCCATGGACAAAGCAGGCGTTCGCGCAGCCATGACTTCTCCCGTTGATGGTGTAAAAGCCAGCATTCTGGATTGGCCCCTGTCCACCATTTGCCTGGAAGGCAAGGAGCCTGAAGTGATGATTGACCTGGCCGACCGCATCCTGACGGCTTGGCGCGGCTACAGTGATCCTTCCTGCGAAATTTATGCTGAGACGGACGGCACGCCGCATAACACCATCACGCCTATTCTGCGGAAGGTGGGCGAGGAATACAAACTCTTGCTGGTACTGCGGAATAACCGCACCAGTGAGGAGCATCCGCTGGGCATCTTCCATCCCCATGCACTGCTCCATCACATCAAGAAGGAAAATATCGGCCTGATTGAGGTCATGGGTCTTTTCATCCTTCCCGGCCGCCTCAAGAAGGAACTGAAATTGCTGGAAGGCTATCTGACAGGCGAGAAGCCTCTCACGTGCCCTGCAGAGGACGATCCCAGCTACAAGCATTACGCTTGGGTTGAAGAGATTGTCCGTGCAAACGGCCTTTGCACTACTGCGGAAGATGCAGAGAAGCTCCTGCGCAATGAGGTTGCCAAGGTTTGTGCACAGGTGCTTTGCGATGCCGGCGTTTACAAGCTGGATGAGGCAGGACTTGACGGCATGAAGCGTTTCATGCACAGCGTGGGTTTTGAAGGCTAAATCTCGATAAAAACAGAGCCAGATTGCTCCGCGGCATTTGCGGGCATCTGGCTCTGTTGCGTTTCTATAGGAATAAAGGAGTATGCGGGAAGCGTCTCGCAATAACGGAATGAAGCAAATTGTAACATCGGCAGAAGAAAACATGAAGCTGCGCGACTTTCTGCGGCGGGTGATGGGCGTCAGCTATACGGCCATGAAGTCTGCCAAATGGGAAGGACGCATTCTCGTGAACGGTGAACCGCGCACGGTGGATCAGCCTATTCACCCAGGCGAAACGGTTGAATTTCTGGATGCATCCGCGGCTCCGGCCTATCATTTGAAGCCTTGCGACAGGCCCTTGAACATCGCCTATGAGGATGAATTCTTGTGGGTCATCGATAAGTCTGCGCCGCTGGCCAGCCAGTCCAGCGAACGCCAACCGGATGATACGCTGGAAAACATGCTCTATGCGCATTTGAACTGCCCGGAGGATTTCATCTACCGCCCCGTGAATCGACTGGATAAGGGAACCAGCGGGTTGATGGTGGTAGCAAAGTCTGCCCATGTGCAATACCGCCTGCAACGCATGCTTCATACGCCGGACTTTCAGCGGGTTTATCTGGCTGTCACAGAGGGTATTCCCACGCCGCTGACGGGAACGATTGATGCGCCCATTGCGAAAGAAGATGCTGCCAGCATTCGGCGCGTCATTTCGCCTGCGGGCAAACCCAGTGTGACCCATTACCAGGTGCTGGAGCACACTGCGACGCGAAGCTTGATCCGCCTTCAGTTGGAAACAGGACGCACCCATCAAATCCGGGTGCATCTTTCTTCTGTTCACTGTCCCATCTGCGGTGATTTCCTTTATGGAACAGAACTGCCTGAGTTACCCCAGCGCTTTGCGTTGCATTCCACCTCGGTGACGCTTCGCCATCCCATGACGGATGAAATGCTGACAGTTACTTCGCCGTTGCCTGAGGAATTGCGGAACTTGCTTGCTTAAGAGCATCCTCCAGCCAGTGAAGTCCGCTCTCCCGCATAGCGGCCAGATGTTCCTGCAGTTCTTCTTCGGAAGGCACTTGCCCGTCTGCAATGCCTAAATTGCGGTGAAGTTGGTCGATCCTACTGTTGCGTGATGCAGGGTCGCCCTCCCGGTAGCGCCGAAGGACAGTGACGTTCGTCCCAAGCAGATGAGCGAAAGCCGCACCGTGGAAAGAATCTGTCACCATGGCAGAAGCGCCGGCAATAAGGCCCACCCACTCCTGAGGTGAGGCGCTTCCTTGCTTGATGCCATCTTGCTGCCATGCCTCGGCGGTGGCAGGGAGGATCACCACTTTGAGGTGAGACTGCTCAGCAACAGCCTTGACCTTCTGCCAATAGGCAGGATTCTCTCCAATAAAGTAGCACAGCAGATAAGGCTCATTGATAGAAGGCTTTGCGGCAAATGCCAGCCAATCTTCGCGGCTCAGCAGAAACACGGGATCCGGCATCACTTCTGCCTGCCTTCCTGTAAGATCCTGCAGAAGCTTGGCACCTTCTTCTTCCCGAATGCTGATGCTCTGAAACGGTGTAATCAACTTCTGCATCATGTGAGCCTTGCGGTGATTCGGCAGTTTGGCAACGCCAAAAGACGGCGCATAGGCGACACGGGGCTTGTCAGCATCTGCAAAGTCAAAGAAATAGGCAGGATTGAGCCAGGTAGGGGACCAGATTTGGTCACTGCCTGCGAGCAGAATATCGCAAGCGTCCGATGCGGTGCGCAAGGATGCACTGTCGTGACAGACGGCAGACATGGGCAAGCATTTCTTCCGAAAGGCCGTCAGCGCAGAAGCTTTAGCACGTGCCTGGGCTTGCTCAGCCTTCACCAACCGCTTACGAAGACCGTCCAGCAGAAGCTTGGGGGAGTTTCCGCAACGCACAAGATTCTTGATCTTTTCTGCCGTGCCGGGTGCATAGTCCAAATGAACAGCCTCATAGCCCAGCGCATGCACGGCATGAGCCAGCGCGTACGCCTGCAGGGTAGAGCCGTAGTTCTCGTTATGCAGGAATGTGATGATGCCTACCTTCGTCAATGCCAATCATCCTTTCTGATGCCATTGTACCACGGCAAACAGTCTTTGCAAAGCGTAAGGGTACAAAAAAAGCTCCGAAATACTTCGAAGCTCAGCTGTGTGCGACCGACGGGACTTGAACCCGTACCCATTGCTGGACACGCCCCTCAAACGTGCGCGTATGCCAATTCCGCCACGGTCGCAGGTCAAACAGCAAGATATATTATAGCAATAGGAAAGCCGCTTGTCAATAGCAAAAAATGAGGAATTCACGGATTTCGCCGGGAAACGGCGGTAAAAGTGCAAAGCGATGGTTTTCTGCTTTGACAGTCTGCCTCGTTTGTGCTATGCTTTTTATGACGTGGTATCTTTTTTCCTTATGGGGTACACAGCATCTATGGAGGAGCATTATGCGGTCAAGACAAAGCGATGCCGATATGACCCAGGGCGTCATTTGGAAGCATTTTGTTAATTTTACCCTTCCTTTAATCCTGGGGTTGCTGTTTCAGCAGCTTTATAACACGGTTGATACGTTGGTGGTCGGGCAGTTTGTGGGCACAGAGGCACTGGCCGCCGTGGGCAGTACCACCAGCATTGTGAATATGCTGGTGGGCTTAGGCGCAGGACTATCCACAGGCGCCAGCGTGGTCATCAGCCAGCGCTATGGCGCTCACGACCAGGATGGCTTGCATGATGCCGTTCACACGACCATGACGGTGACCTTTATTCTCTGCGCCATCTTCACAGCAGTGGGCATTGCGATCGTCCGCCCGATGCTGTATATGATGTCTACCCCTGAAGAAGTCTTTGGTGAGGCAGAAACCTATCTGACCATTTATTTCAGCGGCATGGCGGGACTGCTGATCTACAACATGGGATCCGGCATTCTGCGGGCAGTGGGCGACTCTCGGCATCCGCTGTACTTCCTGATTTTCTCGGCATTGATGAACACCGTCATGGATTTGCTGTTCGTTGTTGTGTTCAAGATGGGTGTAGCCGGTGTTGCCTGGGCAACCATCATTGCACAGTTTGGTTCAGCTGTTCTGGTGCTGATTACGCTCTCCCAGAGCAACATGCCTTATACCATTCAGTGGCGGAAGCTTGGCATTCGGAAGGACATGCTGAAGGAGATTCTGAATATCGGCTTGCCGTCCGGCGTTCAGCAGGGTTTGACGTCCTTCTCCAATGTGTTCGTGCAGTCCTACATCAATGCCTTTGGCGCCGCCTGCATGGCGGGCTACAGCAGTTACAACAAGCTGGATGCCTTCCTGCTGATCCCCGCGCAGGCAATTTCCATGGCCTCTACAACCTTTGTTGGGCAAAACTGGGGCGCGCAAAAGAAAGAACGTGCACGGAAGGGCATGTGGCAAGCCATGAACATGAGCATCGTCTGCACGGTGGTGCTGACGGTGGGTATGCTGTTGCTGGCGCGTCCGCTTCTGCGGCTGTTCAGCCCGGAAGAAGAGGTCATTGAGTATGGAACAAAATTCATCACCATTATGACGCCCTTCTACTTCTGCATTAGCTTTTATCAGATTTTTGCCGGTGCGCTGCGAGGCATCGGCAACGCCAATGCGCCCATGATCATCATGCTTGGCTCTTTCGTGGTTTTCCGCCAGATTTATCTTTTCATTGCTGGAAAACTCGGCGCCGGCTTTGTGGGCGTAGCGCTGGGCTATCCCATGGGATGGATTGTTTGCTCTCTGCTGCTGTTCATCGCCTATAAGCGAAGCGCTTTGGCACACATTCCGCCGGAAGAGCGGCAAAATTGAGCACAATAAGATGCGTACGACGCATGAAAAAGGTGATGACCCTTTCAAGGATCATCACCTTTTTGTGTACGATGAACTTACTTCAGCAGGGAAGCGAAGGAAGTTGCGTTGAAGCGGTCGGGGAGTCCCAGCCACTCGGCGCAGGTAGCCGCGATATCGGCATACGTGTCACGAACGCCCAGGTCGCAGGCCTTGGTCATGCCACGGTGCCATACCAACAGCGGGATGTGCTCGCGGGTGTGATCCGTGCCGGGGAACGTGGGATCGCAGCCATGGTCGGCGGTGATGATCAGCAGATCCTCATCGCCCATCAGGGACTGAATTTCGGGCAGCTTCTGATCGAAGTATTCCAGTGCCTTTGCAAAGCCGACAGGATCATTGCGGTGACCGTATGCCATGTCATAGTCCACCAGGTTGGTGAAGCACAGACCATCGAAATCCTGATGCATATATTCCAGCCAGGCATCGATGCAGGCGGGGTTGCCGGCGGCATGGTTGGAACCCGTCAGGCCCTGATGATCGAAGATGTCCTCAATCTTGCCGACGCCGAGGCTTTCCATGCCGGCGGCCTTCACCTTGTCCAGCAGGGTTTCGCCGATGGGCGGCAGGGAGAAATCGCGGCGGCGGGGCGTGCGGGTGAAGTGACCGGGCTCGCCAATGAACGGACGGGCGATGACGCGGCCAACGCCCAGCTCACCCTGGAGCATTTCACGGGCGATGGTGCAGAAGCGGTACAGCTCCTCGCAGGAATAAAGGCTTTCGTGGCAAGCAATCTGGAAGACGCTGTCTGCCGAAGTATAAACGATGGGCTTGCCGGTGGCCAGATGCTCTGCACCCAGCTCGTCCAGAATGACCGTGCCGGAGGCAGGCTTGTTGCCGATGGTGCCATGACCGATGGCGGCTTCATACTTGGCCATAAAATCGGCAGGGAAGCCGTTGGGGAAGGTGGGGAACGCCTGCGTCAGGCGCAGACCGCTGATTTCCCAGTGACCGGTGGTGGTGTCCTTGCCGGCACTCTTTTCAATAGCACGGCCGTAGCCGCCGACGGCATGGGGATCCGCAGGATAACCGGTGGTAGGAATCTGGCCAAGGCCCAGCTTTGCCATATTGGGCAGACTGGGATGGCACTTTTCCACCACGTGTGCAATTGTCGATGCACCGACATCACCATATTTATCAGCATCGGGCAGGTAGCCTGCACCAACGCCGTCAAGGACCGTCAGGAAAACTCGTTTCATCGTTTGATAAACCTCCTTCTGACCTCTATATTACACCCAAAGCGAAAAAATGAAAAGGGGTGCTTGATTTTTCTCTCAGCATATCGTATGCTTTCTTTAACGAATGCGGGAGGTAATGAAGATGAGCAATTGGCCTGAGACGATGCCTTGGGATGAGAT
>CAVBFK010000213.1:0-3406 GCA_963594395.1 Lachnospiraceae bacterium | reverse complement strand
CCTTTCTATCAGGGTCTTTTCATGGCACCGCACACCGTAGCGCAGGCTTTGAAGACTGCATGCCTTTCCGCTCGCGTATTTGAAGAGCTTGGCATGCGCACAACACCGCCTGCCGATGAACCCCGTGCCGATATCATTCAGGCCATTCAGATGGAAACCCCTGAGCGCTTGGTGGCTTTCTGCCAGGGCATTCAGATGGCATCTCCTGTGGACAGTATGGCACTGCCTGAGCCTTGGGACATGCCCGGTTACCGCGATCAGGTCGTAATGGCCGCCGGTACCTTTGTGGCCGGTGCATCGGTGGAACTGAGCGCAGACGCTCCCATGCGTGCGCCCTTCACCGCCTACATGCAGGGCGGCTTGACCTACAGCCACGGCCGCATTGCGCTGGCTACGGCACTGGAACGCATGGTTCAGCAGGGTGCATTGACGCTGGCATAACGCCAAATCAGCAAAATTTCTTTGCAAAAATGCTTGCGTCATGCCTGAATTTATGATACAATAGCCCTTGTGACAAACGGGCGGTCCTCTGTCCACTGTTTCGTGTGTGCTTGAAAAAGAGCACCTATGAGTTGGATACGAACGTCTATGAGGGAAGGAGGCACATTCCATGAGCGAAATTATCCGTTCTATCGAACAGGCGCAGCTCCGGTCCGATCTGCCCAGCTTCAACGTTGGCGACACCATCCGTGTGTGGGTCAAGGTTGTTGAAGGCAGCCGCGAACGTCTTCAGGCGTTTGAGGGCACTGTGATTGCTAAGCGCAACGGCGGCGTTCGTGAGACCTTCACGGTTCGTCGTGTCAGCTACGGCATTGGCGTTGAGCGTACGTTCCCGATTCATTCTCCCCGTGTTGACCACATTGAGGTGATCCGTCGCGGTAAGGTGCGTCGTGCTAAGCTGTACTACCTGCGTAACCTGCAGGGCAAGGCTGCAAAGATCAAGGAGATCAAGCGCGTCTAATTCGTGCATCTTCGGTCTTTGGCACCGCAGAAAGAGAGGACTTTGGTCCTCTCTTTTTCTTTTACCCTTGACGATGGCGCAAAAGACATTTACAATAGAAACATACATTTCTATCTTTTCATCATGTGAGGTGTGCCTATGCCATTTCAAATTGTCCGCAATGATATCACGAAAGTCAAAGCAGACGCCATTGTTAATACGGCAAATCCCAGACCGCTCTGCGGCGGCACCGGCACAGACCGCGCTATTTATGAGGCAGCAGGGTTCACAGAACTATTGATTGCCCGGCAGGAAATCGGCCCCATGGCACGAGGCACAGTCGCCGTAACACCCGCCTTTGCATTGAAAGCCAAGTATATCATCCATGCCATCGGCCCCAAGTGGATTGACGGCGAGTCAGGGGAGTTTGATATCCTGACAGCGTGCTATCAGCTTTCCTTGGAAAAGGCACTGGAGCTCAAGTGCCGCTCGATTGCGTTCCCGCTTTTGGCTACGGGGGTGTATGGATTCCCGAAAGACCGTGCCTTGCAGATTGCGTTCCACGTCATCAGTGCCTTCCTAATGGAGCACGAGATGAACGTCATTCTGGTGGTGTTCGACCAGGAATCCTTTGAGTTGTCCGGCAAAATTTTCGACGATATTGCCTCTTTGATCGATGAACGGGAAGTGCATGAAAAGCATGCCGAGGAATACTACGGTGTAAGACTTCAGAGCCGCAGAGCCGCCGTATTTGAGGATGAGTGCGAATTTCCCGTAACTTATGAAGCAGATCTTTCAGCGCCATGCGAGTCTGCACCCATGGCTTCCATGGCCTGTCCATCTGAAGAATCACTGGAGGAACTTCTCAGACACAAGGAAGAAAACTTCCAACAATGCTTATTCCGCATGATTGACGAACGCGGCTTGAAGGATTCTGAGGTTTATACCAAAGCCAACATGGATCGGAAGCTCTTTTCCAAGATCCGCTGTAACCCTGACTATCATCCCAAAAAGAAAACGGTGCTTGCTTTGGCCATTGCAATGCACCTGGATATGGAAGAGACCAACGAGCTTTTGAACAAGGCGGAGTGGGCATTGTCTTCCGCCAGCACCTTCGATGTGATTGTGTCGTATTTCATTCAAAGAAAGCACTACGACATCTTTAACGAAATCAATCCCACGCTGTTCAAATACGGCCTTCCCACCCTGGGAGATTAATTGTCGCTTTTCATGCGACCACAAAAACGCCTCCATGCGCTATACTAGGCTCACGTTCAGGAAAGGATGTGCTGCTTGATGTATGGCGCTATTTTAGGTGATATTGTGGGTTGCCCCTTTGAGTTTGATCAGGGTTCCAAGTCCAAGGATTTCCCGATGTTTAATCACATTTCCCGCTTTACGGATGATTCGGTGATGACGGTCGCTGTGGCGGAAGCACTGCTGGATGCCGGCAAGAATGCCGATACCGATACCATCCGCAAGGCGGTGATTGCCTCCATGCAGAAGTGGGGCAGGGAATATCCCCATGCAGGTTACGGCAGTTCCTTCCGCTGGTGGCTGCACAGCAACAACCCGAAGCCCTACGAAAGCTACGGCAACGGCTCGGCCATGCGCGTTTCTGCTGCGGGCTGGATGTATGACACGCTGGAAAGAACCCGTCAGGTGGCTGTGGCTTCGGCAGATGTGACCCACAACCACCCGGAAGGCATCAAGGGTGCAGAAGCCGTTGCCAGTGTCATTTTTCTGGCAAGGAACGGGAAGACCAAGCAGGAAATCAAGGACTATATTGTCCGCGAATTCGGCTATGATCTCAGCCGCACCGTTGATGAAATCCGCCCGGATTACTACCATCAGGAAAGCTGTCAGAAGACCGTTCCCGAGGCCATTACAGCCTTCATGGAAGGAAATTCTTTCGAAGATGTGCTCCGTACGGCAGTTTCTCTGGGCGGAGATTGCGACACGCTGGCGGATATCGCCTGCGCCATGGCAGAAGCTTTCTACGGTATGCCGGAAAATCTCCGCGACGAAGTTCGCCATCGCATCGAACCGGATATGCTGGCTGTTGTTGACCGGTTTGACCGTTATCTGAATCGCTGAGAAAAGGGAGATTACTGTATGTACGGCGCCATTCTGGGTGATATCGTAGGCAGTCCCTACGAGGGGCACTACAAAATGAAGACGAAGGAGTTCCCGCTGTTCGTTGATCGGTCTCGTTTCACGGATGACAGCATGATGACCATCGCCGTGGCGGAAGCTTTGATGGACGCCGGCAAGGACGCCGACTTGGATGTCATTCGTAAGCATGTGGTGCATGCCATGCAAACCTGGGGGCTTCGGTATCCGCGCGCAGGATATGGCGGACGATTCCGTCGATGGCTGTGTGAGGATCATCCCCAACCTTACGGCAGCTTCGGCAACGGTTCTGCCATGCGTGTTTCACCTGCAGGCTGGATGTATGACACGCTG
>CAVBFK010000212.1:0-8223 GCA_963594395.1 Lachnospiraceae bacterium | reverse complement strand
GATTGTCTTCTCCTTTGAAATGATTGTTGTTCCGGCTTTCGGGGGCTTTGCGGTCGCCCCCGAACCCCTTCGCATGCACGTTTTCCAACTTTGTTTGTTATGATTGTTCCAGGGGCTTTGCGGTCGCCCTCTGGACTCCTTCGCATGTCCTCTTTCCCCAACTTGATTTGTATTGTTGCTTCCATGGGCTTTGCGGTAACGGGTCGAAGACTCCGCTCTCTGGACTCCTTCGCAGTGCACTCCTCCTAACTTGATTTGTGATGTTAATTCCAGAGGGCTTTGCGGTAACGGGTCGAAGACTCCGCTCTCTGGACCCCTTCGCAGTGCTCTTTTCCCAACTTGATTTGTCAGGTCAAGGAACTTCTTCCCTTGACCCATTTTTTTATCCCCTTTTTTGCCCCACATTTTACGTTTCTGCCCCCGCTTTTCCTCTATTCAATTCCCGAAAAATCTGTTATAATCCTTCTTTGGGCAAATCCCCTGCCCGGAACCGAAAAGGAGAAGTGTTATGAAGAGCATGAAGAAGCTGCTGTGCCTGCTTCTGACTGCCGTGATGCTGCTGAGCAGCGTTTCTGCCCTGGCAGACACGGTGGCAAGTACGGACAGCGCCACCGCCAAGTGGACCGTTCTGATCTACCTGTGCGGTACGGATCTGGAATCTAACGGCAAGATGGCCACCGTCAACCTGACGGAAATCAGCGAGACCCTGGCCAATGAAAACGTGAATGTGGTGATCGAGACCGGCGGCTGCAGCGCGTGGTACGCTCAGGATCTGGGCCTGGACATTGCCACGGATCGCATTCAGCGCTACACCTATGATGCCAACGGCTTCACCCTGGTGGAAGAAGGCCCGCTGGACAACATGGCGCAGTCTGAAACCCTGCGCGACTTCATTTCTTGGGGCGCTGCCAACTATCCCGCTGATCACTACGCCCTGACCGTGTGGGATCACGGCGGCGGAAGCAAGACTGGCCTGATCCTGGACGAGATGCACGGCAATGCCGTCATGTCCCTGGAAGAGTTCGGCCGTGCCCTGGATGAAGCCGGTGTGTACATCGAGGATCTGATCCTGGATACCTGCCTCATGGCCACGGTGGAAACCTGCGCCATGGTGGATGACAACGTGCACTACCTGGTTGCTTCTCAGGAAGTGGTTCCCGGCAAGGGCAGCGACTACAAGTCCTGGGTGCAGTTCCTCTACGATAACCCCGATGCCGACGGCCTGGCCCTGGGCAAGGAAGTCGTGGACTCTGTGATGGAAAAGTACCAGAAAGAGGGCATCGACGAAACCGTGACCTTCTCCGTCACCGACCTGACGAAGATGGAGCCTGTGTACGCGGCATTCGACAACATGTTCGTTGAGCTGGGCAATCTGCTGAGCGACGTGGCCGCCTTCAACACCTTCGCCGTGGCCACCAACCGCAGCGAAAGCTACCAGGATGAAAACATGCGCGACCTGGCCGACATGGCCACCCGCGGCAAGGGCAGCGGATTGAGCGATGAAGTGGCCGACGCTGTGACGAACGCTGTGACGGATGCTGTGGCGTACGTGAGAAACGGCAGCAGCCATCAGTATTCCACGGGTCTGTCCTTCTACTATGCACCGACGGGCAGCACCGGCGACATGGATCGCTATGCACGTCAGAGCTTCAGCAACACCTATCTGGCCTTCCTGGATGCAACCCACATGAACTGGTCTGCCCCCGCAAGCACCTATGAGAAGGTGTCCCGCCTGCCGGACATCACCTATGAAGACTACACGGTGGAACCTGTGGTCAGCATCAGCGAAAGCGGCATCACGATGTTCTGCGCCAACGGTGAGAATGCCGTGACCTCCGTGGACGGCGTCCTCTACTACTCCGGTGAAGACGGCGTCATTCGCCGCCTGGGCGCTACCTACGATGTGGGCATGGCTGCGTCCGAGGACGGCTCCCTGTCCTTCTACGCCAAGTTTGACGGCAAGTGGCCGTCTATCAACGGCGTCCTTTGCCAGATGGACATCGTGGAAGAAAACGCAAACTACACCCTGTACAATGTGCCTGTTCAGGTGGCCGGCACGGCCTTCAACCTGCGCGTAGGCTACGTGTTTGAACACTCCCTGGCGGAAACGCTGGAGAACGTGGCAGCAAGCCTGGCGGAAACCTACAGCGGCTCGAACAAGACCGAAGAGGAACTGATCGAAGAGCTGATGGCCATTGTGAACAGCACCGATGTTTACGCCGGCACCTATGAGGTGTATGGCCTGTGGAACAACGGCAATACCGCCCTGGAAATGCCCGGCCGTGACGTTGCTCCCCTCAGCTCCGTCGTCGGTTATCCTCTGGAAATGATGAGCTTCGTTTATGACCTGAACGCCAACAAGGAAACCGGCACCGTTTCCAATGGTACGGTGACCGTTACCGAAGAGGGTCTGACGGTGAAAGAAATGGATCTGCCCGACGGCACCTATGCCTACATGTTTGCCGTGAAGGACGCCCTGAACAGAGAAATCGACTCTGAGCTGGTGTTCTTCGAACTGAAGGATGGCGTGGCAAACTTCAGCGAAGGCTTCACGGAAACCGACCTGAAGGCAGCTATGGCTGTACTGCAGGGCACCGCAGAGTATGACACCCTGACCCCCGTGCAGCAGAACATTTATGAAATGCTCACGGCCCAGATGGCTGCCCAGATGGGCACCGATGCCTCCAGCATGGAAACCGTGGAAGGCACCGAAGACCTCGATAGCCTGGGCGAGATGGAAGTGGTGACGGAAGACACCACCGCCACGGACGACGCTGCCTGAGGATAAGGAACTGAATCTCATTAAAATTGCCCCCGACCAATGCAGAAATTGCAGAGGCCGGGGGCAAAACTTATATTATCGCCTGTTCATAGAGCTCAACATTTTTTGAGCCATATCATGATAATTCTTGAAGCTAGGATAATCGATTGCTGTCTTTATCATTTTGGTGTAATCAGTGCTAAAAGTTGAGGCATATGCGTCGCATGCACTTTTGTAAAGGTTGATCAGATAGTCAACATGCGCAGCATCGGCTAAAAAAGGATCGATTTTACTGGTGTCATGATCGCACTCATATTTGCAGAAACCATCAATTGCATAGAAGGGAATGACCGTCCGACTCTTGTCACTGTTTTTTTCTTTTTCCAATCTTGCAAAGAACAGATACAAGGACAGCAACGTATCAGAAGTAATATTGCTACTCTTGATAAATTCGATAACCTGGTTGTACGTTTCGGTTTCAGGCTTAAGTACATCCTTTTTTTGCGTATAAGCGGCAAGACCGCCGATTTTAAAAGCAAGGACAACTTGAAGCAATTTTTCAAGCGGTATTTGCAAATCGGTGATCTTTGGCTTGTCACTCAGGCCAAAGATAGCACGTCGATCCGTGCTTCGTCCGCATAGCTTAATAAAGTCGCACTGCCTTTTATAATCCTCTTTGAATGTGTTCTTATCACTTTGCTTGGTGAGAAGAAGAAAACCCTTGGATTCAAATTCATTCTTGATGCGGCGAAACAAAGCTGCGTTTGCAGTAAAGTTCTTTTCATCAATGGAATTCTGCGAATTATTATATCGTACAATAGATTCTGCTAATTTCTTCTCATCACTATTGTTGGGGTCAATCCGCAGGATTTTGAGCATGACAAAGGTGTCTCGGAACTGTCGATCAAGATCCTCATTTTCATATTCTTTTAGCGCCGCATGAATGGATGAAACCGTTTGACAGCCATTAACGATTTGCGGATTGATGACGTCAAAACTCACAGCAACATGAGGAGTGTCCGACTTTTGCGATTTTACAGCGGAAATTTCATCACAGATCATGGTGATGCCATTGTTATAATAAAAGAAATTCTTACGCTCTGTTTCATCTTTCAACGTTAGATAGATGTGCTTATTGATTCCCTTATTGCCGAGGTATTCTCGAATGTTAGATTCAAAAAGCATATATCCTTTTTCTTGTGCTTGTACTACGATGCGATAAAGGCAAGCGACAGGAACAAGCGCATATTTTGCGTCAACGCCATTGTCTAGCCCGTATTCTTTGTTGCTTATGTTGAGAATGGTGCCATTATTGACGCTTTCAATACGGACTCGTAAAGATTTTTTTACTTTTTTTGCCTCGCCATACCATTTACGCTCTATGTCATCTAGGTAAAAAACCTCGGCCATGGTTTGTGGGCCATGGATGTGATTGTACTCATTTACTGCAGTGCGAATGGCAGGATCAATGTTATTGTTGGTTATATAGAGTTGCAAATGGACAGTAAAATTTTCGTCGCCCTTATACTTACTATAAATGTTTTGCAGCTCTTGGCAATGGGCATAAGTGCCGGATTCGAGAACGGCAACAGGATCAATTAAAAAGGTATTCGTGACATAGGAAAGAGGCAAACGGGAAGAAGCGTCATAGTATTTGTTCTGTATGAGATACAATTCCTTCGTATCTTCATACCATTCATAACAATCGATTCCCTTATCGTTGTAGTCGATAATTCGATCAAGAATCAGATCTTCGTCTTCATAGAAAAACTTATCCAAAATCCAGTAGTTAAAAGCCCATTCAGCTTTGTTTAGGCCAGAAACGTGTGCACCCCTTTGCTGTTGGTATTCCTTGATGTCCTCATCAATTTGTTGCTTAAAGTCGCTCATGCTTTTGGCCTCCTTAAGTATTTGTTGCAAAGGCGTATAAATCCAATACATTTCTACGCCGACGTTTGCGTGTGGTTTCAGCAAGAATGGAAAGGCACCTATCCATTTCAGCAATAGGATCGTTACTGGTAACCATATGCTGAATAATGGGAACCCTGTAGCATAATCGTTGAAGCAGTTGATCCTTATCCTCTTGCGGAAGTTCACAGAAGAGTTTCCCCATGGGTGCAGAAGCAAAACGCCAGTGATGGTTCTGCTTGGCGCATGATGCTAAGTCAAGTGCTGTAGCAAGCTTTCCGTGTCCTTCACCGTATTTCCCTTGTGCGCCAGATAGACGGCTTGGATAAATGGATGACCCAAGCTCTTCGTAAGATAGAGGAACATTAGCTTCTACCAGAACCCTAGGAACGCGGTACAAAGCAATAGACAAGTCTGATAATTGCGGTATATTGCCGGTGGTTACTTCATGAATGGCTGAATACTGAAGAAGCAAGGCGGGAATTTTTTCGAGCGGAAGTGCAAGAAGCTCTTTGCATAAATCCTTTGCTTCGATTTCGTTAGTACAAGCAATAGAACCGCAAAGGTAATCGACTACGGCTTTTTCAGGTATTCCTGTAAGCATCAATCTTCACTCCTCTCAAATCTCAAATCAAAATATTTTCCAGCAATTTCTGGCCACTGCTTTTCAAAATCATGCAAAGCTTTCATTGGAGCGCACAGCCCCTCCGACTTGTGGTATTGCTGATTTTTCTCGCAGAACTCCCGGAAACTGAGCTTTTTGAAAAGGCTCGGCTGATTCGCCCATCGCGCAAGCTGAACATAAAGCCCCGCGTATTCCGATTGCCGCCACGGTGTTTCGTTCTTGTTCTGGTAGCGCATGATATAAGGAAGACAGCCGTACCGCATCAAAAGCTCGATGCGATTAAAGGCGTTTTCGATGTCTTTTGCGTCGGTGCCTTCAAAGCCCACCAGCACATAAAACTTAATGCTTGCTTTTCCCGGAGCATATTTGCGAATCATCTGTAGTTTACGCTCGATCAACTCATAATCTCCTACATTGTCGAAGGCAAACGTATAGTCGCCGTCATACTTTCCTGAAAACAGCATTTCGCATTTTTCATCCGTCAAGATTCGTTCATCTAGCCCCTGTTTGAACTTGAATGGTTTCCCGGTATCTAGAAGCTCCTGAAGTAGAGCCTTCCACTGCGGACAGCCTAGAAAGTTGTCATCAAGCAGGCAAATCTTTTTCCGCTCAGGATCGTAAAATTCCTCTAGTGGGCTATGTGTGAATACGTGGTTGTATTTCTGATTGACGCAAAATTTGCACTTTCTAAAGCATCCGCGCGTCAAAAATCCAATGCTGTAATCTGTGTATTCCTTGAACTGCGTCATGAACGCCGAACGATTAAAAAACGGCTTTTGTTGTTCTGCTTTGGCCGTTTCCGCTTCGATCCACGCATCATAGAGATGATAATCAGGCATGCAATGTTCGATTTCATCCGGCAGATTCGGCGCTTTGTCGAAGTAGAACCCCGTTCCGCCGATATGGATTTCTGTGTTTCCGATTTTTCCCACGCCGCCGGTGGTGGTCAGGTTTTGAAGATAATCCGGGATTGGTGTGTCGGTGAATACTTTGGAAATGTAGATTAGATCAAAAGAAGATAGATCACTATTATCGAAAGAATCAAAAAAGTTGATGTCAGAAAGCCAGCTATAAGAGGAATCAAGGATTAGGCGGACGTCAGTACCCCCCCCCCGCTTTTCCAATATCCGGAAAGCTTTTCACATACCAGATTCGGAAAACGGTGGTTCTTGCGTCCTAAAAGATCTGCATCAATGATTCCTACTCGCAAACTAACACATCCTTATTTCTAACAAGGAAAGTTCTCATTCAATAATCAACACGCTTTACGGATTCTTTCAAATCGGCGTGCTTCATATATCGTGTTCATTATAACACAAAGTGACAAATGGTGGAAGCCTGTGGATAAAATTTAGTTTCGCCCTTTTTTCTCCGTCCCGCGTGTGCTACAATAACTTGTCAACGCACAGAAGGAGGTTCTGCACCCATGCAGAATGCCAAGAAGCCCGCCATGCGGGTCATGGACATGACGAAGGGCAGCGCCATGAAGCTGATTCTGGCTTTCGCGGTGCCGCTGTTTATCGGCAACATTTTTCAGCAGATCTACAGCATGGTGGATACCATGGTGGCCGGCTACAACCTGGGCGACAGCGCCATTGCGGCCATCGGCGCCACGTCTTCCTTATACAATTTGATGATTAATTTCGCCGTGGGTCTCAACAGCGGATGCGCCGTGGTGGTGACCCAGCGCTTCGGTGCCAAGGACGAGAAGCGTCTCCGCGCGTCCATTGCCGGCATGATGGAATTGGACGCCGTCATTACGGCGCTGACCACGCTGGTTTGCTTGCTGTTCCTGAAGCCGCTGATGACCTTCCTCAATACCCCTGAAAGCATCTTCGAGGAAGCGTACAGCTACATTGTGGTCATCTGCGCGGGCATGTGCACCACCGTGGCGTACAACCTGTTCTCCAGCATCCTGCGCGCCTTCGGCAACAGCCGCACGTCCCTGTATTTTCTGATCCTGTCCTCGGTGCTGAACATCGTGCTGGATCTGCTGTTTGTGGCCGTGTGGCACACGGGCGTAGCCGGCGCGGGACTGGCAACGGTCATTGCCCAGGCGGTGTCTGCGGCGCTGTGCGGCGTGTACGTCTACAGACATTATCGTTCCCTGATGCCTTCCGGGAAGGAATTCAAGGTCTCCGGGGAACTTCTGCGGGAATTGTTTGCTAACGGCATGGCCATGGCCATGATGTACTGCGTGGTGGATCTGGGCTCGATTATCTACCAGCGCGCCAATAACCTGCTGGGCGAGGTGATTATTTCCGCCCACACGGCGTCCCGCCGGCTGATCTCCATTATGAACCAGCCTGCCAGCACCATCGCCACCGCCTCTTCCACCTTTGTGGGGCAGAACTGGGGCGCGGGCAAGCGCTCCCGCATCCGCACGGAGCTGAAGCAGGTGATGGTTCTGCAGGTGGGCATCTCCGTGGCAGAATGGCTGATTGTCTTCCTCCTGGGCGATTGGCTGGTGCGCCTGACCACCGGCACCGCCAACACCGACGTGATCAGCAACGCGGTGATGAGCCTGCGCTGGCACGTGTCCTTCTTCCCTGCCCTGGGCTGCCTCATCGCTATGCGCATGTCCATGCAGGCCATGGGCAAGAAAGCCGCGCCCATCATTTCCAGCTGCATCGAGCTGGGCATGAAGATCCTCTCCGCTGCCTTCCTGATCCCCGCCATCGGCTTCCTGGGCACCTGCATGACCGAGCCCATCATCTGGACCGTGATGTTCACCTTCCTCGCCGTTGCGTACTTCGTGAGCGTGAGGAAGGAACTGATGAGGGAGGATGCGGAATAAGCGCGGTGGAGGGTGCGAGGACGATCCATCTTACCGGTTGCAGGATGACAAGGCATCTTCTCATGAAAGTTAAACGTGAAATCCCGAAAAAAATAAAAATTTCCCCTTTACAAACCAGCACCTATGTGCTAT
>CAVBFK010000211.1:0-2789 GCA_963594395.1 Lachnospiraceae bacterium | reverse complement strand
GCGGGTAGACGGTCTGAGTCCGCGTGAGATTTTCAAGAAAGGCATTTCCCTTTCCTTCGTTCCCGAAGATCGCCTGGGCATGGGTCTTGTGGGCACCATGAGCATGGCAGACAACATGCTGTTGAAAACCTATGCCGATCAGAAGGGTTTCTTCCTGCATCGGAAAGCCTCCCGTGACCTGGCGCGCAGTCTGGTAGAAAAGCTGGAAATCAGCACGACTTCCATCTTCACGCCTGTAAAGAAGCTTTCCGGCGGCAACGTGCAGAAGGTTCTGCTGGGGCGTGAGATTGACAGCAATCCCCGCGTGTTGCTGACCGCCTATGCCGTCCGCGGCCTGGATATCAACTCGTCCTACATGGTCTACGATCTGCTGAACAAGCAGAAGAGCAAGGGCGTGGGCATTCTCTTTGTGGGTGAAGATCTGGACGTACTGCTGGGTCTATGCGACCGCATTCTGGTTCTGTGCGGCGGCAAGGTAACCGCCATTATTCCTGCACGCTTTGCCACAAAGGATCTGCTGGGTATGAAGATGACCGGCGCACTGAGCGCGGAGGAAATGGAGGACGATTATGTCTGATACAAAAGCATCCCGTGCACCGCTGGTTCACGTTGTCCAGCGAACCTCTGTATCTTTCTCCCGCCAGACCATGTGCCGCGTGCTGGCCATCGTCTTCGCCCTGCTCACCATCAGCGTTTTCCTGCTGTGCATGGGCTACAATCCCTTGGAAGTCTTTTCGACCATGATTACAGGTTCCCTGGGCACCTCCGTAGCACTGAAGGACACCATCAAGTACGCCATTCCCCTTTGCATTACCGCCCTGGGCGTAACGTTGGCGTTCCGCATGAAATTCTGGAATGTCGGCGCTGAAGGACAGATTTGCGTCGGTGCCATTGCGGGCAGTTTCTTTGCCTACACGTACGGCGACGTCTGGCCGCAGTGGCTGCTGGTTACCGTGATGATTATTGTCGGCTTCCTGGCCGGCGGTCTTTGGGGCATGATTCCCGCCTACTTCAAGACCAAGTGGGGCACCAACGAAACACTGTTCACCCTGATGCTGAACTATGTTGCTTCCTACTTCATCCAGTACCTGAAGGAAGGTCCTTGGCGGGATCCGTCCTCCATGGGCTTCCCCATCATGCCCCGCTTCTCCAAAGCGGCTCGTATGCCCATGGTGCTGGGCGTGCACATTGGCTGGATTTTTGCCCTGGTGCTGGTGGTGCTGGTGTTCCTGTACATCCGCTACTCCAAGCAAGGCTATGAACTGACCGTTGTGGGTGAAAACGAGCAGACTGCCCGCTATGCCGGCATGCCGGTAAAGAAGATCATCCTGCGCACCATGTTCCTATCTGCCGGCATCTGCGGCCTGGCAGGCATTCTACAGGCAAGCGGTGCAGACAAGCAGCTGACCGAAACCGTGGCCGGCGGCAATGGCTTTACGGCCATTACGATTGCCTGGCTGGCTCGCCTGTCCCCCATTGCCATTCTGCTGGTGTCCTTCCTCTTTGGCGTCATGGAAAAAGGCAGCGGCGCCGTGGAAACAGCCATCAAGCTTTCTCCTTCCATGGCCGATGTGATGCAGGGCATTATCCTGTTCTTCATGCTGGGCGCTGAATTCTTCATTAACTACAAGCTGATGTTCCGCAATGAGAAGGAGGCGACAAAGGAATGACTGAGGTGCTTGACTGGCTCTCCAACTTTCTCTATGCTGCAATGCTGGCCGGTGTGCCGCTGCTGTTCGGCACACTGGGTGAGATTTTCACTGAAAAGGCCGGCAACATGAACCTTGGCGTTGAGGGCATGATGTACATGGGTGCCGTGTTCGGCTTCATGGGCGGCTACTACTTTGACTCGGTAACGGCCGCCATTCTGCTGGCTTTCCTGGGCGGTCTGCTGGGAGCCGCCATTTACGCCTTCCTAACCGTGACCCTGAAGGCCAACCAGAACGTGACCGGCCTGACACTGACGATTTTCGGCACAGGCCTTGCCAACATGCTGGGCACGAACATGATGAACAACTCGGAAACCGGCACGGCTGTCTGCTCCGACTTCATCCGTTCTGCCTTCCGTCCCATGGACTTGGGCTTTCTCACCGAAATCCCCTACATCGGCAAGCTACTGTTCAATCACAGCCTGCTAACCTACATCGGTGTTGTGCTGGCAGTGATTGCCGCGTGGTACCTGAATCACACTTCTCACGGTCTGAATCTGCGTGCTGTGGGCGAGAATCCCGCCGCGGCAGACGCCGCCGGTGTAAACGTCAGTGCATACAAGTATGTGCACATTCTGCTGGGCGGCGGCATTTCCGGCCTGGGCGGCGCCTACATTGCACTTGTCACCTGCGGCGGCAGCTGGACCTACAACTGTGTTGGCGGTCAAGGCTGGATTGCCGTGGCGTTGGTCATTTTCGCCGCCTGGAGCCCTGCAAAGGCCATTTTCGGTTCGCTTATCTTTGGCGCGCTGAGTGTACTGCGCCTATACATCCCCGCCTCTGTCATTGATATCCCCGCTGCTGTGTTCTCCATGGTGCCTTTCCTGGCCACTTGCGTGATTCTGGTGTTGTCCTCCATCCGCATGAAGCGTGAAAAGCAGCAGCCCCACGCCTGCGGCATCAACTACTTCCGTGAGGAACGGTAAATTACAGTATTGTGAGACTTGCGGGAGGGCGGCTTTTGTGCCAAAAGCCCCCTCCCGCACCCACCCCGAAAACCGAATGCAAATGGAGCCTTTTCTTTTTTTGCGAGAGAGAAGAAACCGCTTTGAAAAGCGTTTTCTCCTCTCTCGCGCTCTC
>CAVBFK010000210.1:0-3175 GCA_963594395.1 Lachnospiraceae bacterium | reverse complement strand
CCTCGTCAACCTCGGCGTCGTCATCCTCGTCTTCGACAGCATCCGTCAGAATGGCATATTCTTCGCCATTGTAGAAGAAATAATCGATAATCTGGAGTGCGACTTCGTTGCCGTCTTCATCTACGCCGGTGATCAAGTCGTTCTGCTCTTCATCTTCGTACAACGGAAACACCCTTTCTTTACGCGATCCATCCGGCAGCCTTCTTGCACGGCGCAGACCATAGCCGGCAGTGCAGTCGCCTCGGGAAGAATCCTACGATCCTCGGGAAGGATCCCGGTCTGGGTCGTTGGCCGCCTTTGTCGCTTACTTTACGTTTCTTTTCCCTTTGGCCATCTTCATTATACATAAAGATAGCCAATTTGGCAAGGTTTTTGGCCAAACTTTTTCTTTTGACTTTGCATCAAAGAAAAGGTATACTATTAGTTAACGGGGTCTTTTTTCACGTTAACAGCATCCTTGACTTCCTTCTTCTGCAGGGGCTCCAGCGTGCCGTCGGGACGCTTCAGCTTCACACCTTGCAGCATGGCTTCCATGCCTTTACGGAAGTCCTGCAGATATTCTTGGCGCAGCTTGGCCTGTTCCTCCAGCTCTTCGGGGGTCAGACCTTCAGGCGTCTTTTTCTTTGCCGCCAATGCGTTAATGCGAAGAATCTTTTCATGTTCCATCGGGGTCACAACCTTTCATCTGACAAAGGAAAATTTCAGGCTTGCTGTTTGCCGTGCCACTTCTGGGATAGATTGCGGCAGTGCATGGTCATGAAGACGATGACGCCCAGGCACAGGGTCATCACCGCGTAGTACAGCCACTTCAGGGAGCCGCGGTCCACACGGAACTCCATCACCGTGCAAACGGCAATGCAGGCAACGGCCACCAGCCACAGCACCCACTGCATGTTCTTCTGCACACAGCCTTTTTTCACGGCGCGGTGGAGGTAGATGCCGAAGGCAATCACGGCCAGCAGCAGGAAGATTACCTGCTGGATGCGCACAAAGTGCACCACCATATGACCGTCGTTCCGCAGGCTCTCCATCACAGCTTGGGTCGTGCCTAGCAGGCTCATGAGTACCAGGGTGATATCGCCCTTGGGCAGACGGTCACGTCGGCGCAGGAGAAGCACGGTCAGCACCAGGAAAATGATCACGGCGATGACGGCCTCATAGCGGTACACGGGATGCACCAGGTCGCCCATATCATCGTCAATGCCAAGGAAATACAGGCATTCGTAGGTAATGGCACGGCCAAGTCCCATGCCGGTGCCGCTTTCACTGAGCCGCTCCACCAGGAGTCCCAGGGGAATGCCGTAGCTTACGGCGTCCAACATATCGGCGGTGTCCACATGCGCCCACTTAGAGGCAACCAGCGCGCCCAGCCACAGGCCGAGAATTGCACCGGTGACGGAGTAGCCGCCATCCCAGAAGCGCAGTGCCAGTACGGGATTGGAGAGGGTCGTGAGGTAATAGGTGCAGTTGGCCAGCACGTATACCAGGCGGGAAAGAAGCCAGCTCATGGGGATGCAGACCACAGCCATCCGGATGAACGCACTGTACGCCATGCGGCGCATGCGGGCAACGGGCACGGCGCCCAGGAGAAGCACCAGAAGGGCGGCACCCATCATCAGGCCGAACCGGGTCAGAGGCATGGTGCCGACAGACAAGAGGGTATCACTCATGCTTACTCCTCCGCGTCATCCAGACCAAAGTCAATGGCCGTGGAGAAGTAGATGATATCAGATACGGAGCGCTCAGCGGCGACACTCTTGGTGGAGTAGTTCTCACCGTTGAAGTACATCAGGGCACTGTTGCCGCCGTCCAGATTATAGGCCTGGGTGCAACCTTGGTCATACATGAACTGTGCCAGATCGGCGCAGGTGCAACCCTTGGAGCCGCCCTGATTCCGGCCGTCTACCACCACCAGCAGATATTCCAATTCGCCGATCTGACCGATGGCGCAGCGGGGCTCTTTGCCGGTGATGTTGTAGTTGTACTTTTCCGGCATCTCCTGAATTTCACCGTCAATGACCAGGGCAGGGCCGAAGTTGAAGACGTTGACGATGCTGTCTTCTGCCTCGGTGAGGATCTTTAGCTGCTCAGCATTGGAGTTCTTCAGAATGTGGAAATTGCCCTTGCTGTCCGTCACCAGCATGTCACGGCTCTTCAGGGGCTTTTTGCGGTAGGTCTCGCCCATGCGAACCACGTAGCCGCCTTCTTCGTTGGCGAAGTAGTCGCCGCCGATGGCCACCACAGCGTTGTTGTCCCGGGCAATGGTGGAAATCTTGTTGGTCTTCTTCTTGCCGAAGGGAGCGGCCAGACCGATGCGCAGCTGGCTGGGGTCGGAAATCTTCACGTGAGCCACGTTGTACTGGGCATCGCCCACCCATACGCGCTCCATGGTGACGCTGAGGGTCTCGTCTTCATAGCCGCTTTCCGTGTAGTTATCGGGGTTGGCTACATGGCCGGCGGAGAAGTCCATGGGCAAAGCCGTGGTGGTGGTTTCGGTAACTTCCGTCGTTTCTTCCGCCGTGGTATCGGCAGTCTCCTCGGCCAGCGCGGTGGGGAGAACCATCATCATGGCGCAAACAAGCGCGATCCATTTACGCATTTTTCGATTCCTCCTGTAGGTTCAGTCGCCGAAGAGGAAGGCATATTCGTCTTCCACATCGGCAGGGGCTTCGTTCAGGTAAGAGCGCTGTGCATCTTCCGTCAGACTGCCCAGGGGTACGGCCAGTGTTACCGCGGCCAGCATCAGCAGTGCCAACAGGGTCAGCAGAATATTCTTCAGCGATACCGTCATGCTTTCTTTTCCTCCTTGAATACCCAACGGTTCTGCACCTGATAGTTTACAAAGTACAGCAGGGTGTCACAGACAATCTTGGCCACACCGGCGTTCCAGCCCACCAGCTCCAGCAGCTCTACACACAGGTTGCTGACGCAGATGACGACCACGCACAGCAGGGCATAGCGCCAAACGGCGGTTTTCTGGCTTCCCTTCAGCTTAAAGACGAAGGAGCGGTTCAGCGAGAAGTTGACCACCGAGGACACGATTCGTGCCAGAAGGCCGCTCCCCCAGATGATGCCGGCGTGATTGATGCCTGCAATGCCTTGCAGAATCACATCGCGGAACAGCCAAGCCAGACCTTGGTCGATGAGCACGCACAAAAGGCTTGTGCCCATGAAC
>CAVBFK010000209.1:0-3734 GCA_963594395.1 Lachnospiraceae bacterium | reverse complement strand
GAGCGCTGCAAGGCGGAGCATCCCGACCTGTATGAGCCTATTCCGGGGCATACGGTGCGTTGCTTCCGCTATGAACATGGCATGAAGGGGGTGGACTGATGGCACAGGAAGTGTTGCTGGAGGCAAAGAACCTGACCAAAACATTCAAGGCATCCAAGGGCGAAGTGCAGGCCGTTACGGATGTGAATCTGACCATCTACAAGGGCGAAACCCTTTCCCTGGTTGGTGAAAGCGGATGCGGCAAGTCCACCCTGGGACGACTGCTGATCCGCCTCATTGAGCCCAACAGCGGTACCATCCGTTTTGACGGGACCGATATTCTGGCTCTAAAGAAAAGGGATCTGCGCGCCTTCCGCCGCAAGATGCAGTTGATCTTCCAGGATCCGTATGCATCGCTGGATCCGCGTTTCACCATCGAAAAGAGCATCTGTGAGCCGCTCCGCGCGGCTGGTTACAGCGCTGAGGAACAGCACGAAATGGTGCTGGATCTGGCGCAGAAAACCGGCATTAATCCCGACCATCTTGGACGGTATCCCCATCAGTTTTCCGGCGGACAGCGCCAGCGCGTAGGCATTGCAAGAGCCATTGCCCTGCGTCCCGAGCTGGTGGTGTGTGATGAGCCGGTCAGTGCCCTGGACGTCTCCATTCAGGCACAGACGCTGAATCTGCTCAAGAGCCTGCAGCGGGAACTGCAGCTGACGTATCTGTTCATCTCCCACGACCTGAGCGTGGTGCACTACATTTCTGACCGGGTGTGCGTTATGTTCCTGGGCAGAATCTGTGAAATCGGCACCACGGAAGAAATTTATTATCACCCCAAGCATCCGTACACCAAGTTTCTGCTGAGTGCGACCCCGCAAATCGGCAAAAAATCCATCGCTAAAAACGAGCTGCTGTCTGGTGAAATTCCCAGCCCCATTAACCCGCCCTCCGGTTGCCGTTTCCGCACCCGCTGCCCTTACGCAACGGAAAAGTGCGCGCAGGAGATGCCGGAGATGATCGGTGAAGGGACGCACCTGGTTGCATGCCATCATCCTCAGGACTTTGAAATTGAGCGATAAGGAGTGTTATCGATGAACCGTCATTATCCCAAGGTTCCGGTCAAGCCTGTGGTTGACACCTATTTCGGCGTAGACGTCACGGATCCGTATCGGTATCTCGAGCAGCGGGACAGCGCCGAAACCAAGGCCATTGTGCAGGAAGAGAATGCATACACCAAGGCTTTTTTCGCCGCGCATCCCGAGTTTGACCTTGCCGAGCGTGAAGCCAAGCTCCGTGCGCAGAAGCCGCTGACGGACATTGCCTCCGTCACCGAGGCCGGCGGGAAGATCGTCGGTGTGCATGAGTTGCCCGGCGGATTGAACGAAATCGTTGCCCTAAACAGCGACTATTCCATCCATCATGTGATTGCCAATGCGGAAACGCTGGGCAACCGTATGAATATCTACAGCGTGTATCCCTGCCCGGCTGAAGAGCCGATTTATGCCCTGTTCGGCGTTCTGCACGGCCATCCTCGCTGTGCCATCATCCTGTGGAATGATGCGGAGAAGAAAGAGCTGGCCTGCCTGGACGATAACTTCGGCATGGTCTGGACGGCAGACGGCCGCTACATCCTGTATGATGAAGCCATTGTAGATACCGCCCATCACCGCAATATCAACACCGTCTACCGCTACGACTGGCGCACGGGCGAAAAGACGACGCTGTACCAGCACCCCGGCGACGCTGTGTGGATCGATGTCTACGAAGGCCCCGACGGCGGCATCCTGATGACCTCTATGAATACCTATGTGGATATTCAGGTCATGTGGCAGGATGCGCAGGGCAACGTGACGCACCTGAACGACGGCGTCGGCACGTGGAAGTATGTAGGCATGCATGGCGACAAGCTGTACTTCACCACCAATAAGGATGCGGACTACTGCAAGGTTGTCTGCCTGGAGAAGGCCAAGCTGTCTAAGGCCAATGGTCTCATGACCGATGCGAAGGACGTGGTGCCCGAGCAGGATTGTCTGCTGACCAACTGCCTGGTAACGGACGCAGGCCTGGTGGCCGTCTTTGAGCGCGACGGATGCTCCGAAGTGAAGATGTATGCCCTGGACGGCACAAAGGCGCAGACGCTGGCTCTGCCGGACAAGTATGGTCATCTGATGCTCAGTGATACCGTCAGTGCCGTTCCGAAGAACACGCTGTATTTCTCCTTCCAGAGCTTCCTGATGGAGAATGCCCTGTATAAGCTGGAGGCAAGCACCCAGGAAATCACCTGCATTACCAAGAAGCCCGAACCCTGCGATGATCTGACTGTGGATCAGTGCTTCCTGCCCGCTCGCGACGGTCAGCAGATTGCGGTGTACCTCGTGCATCAGAAGGATTTGAAGCCCGACGGAAACACACCTACGCTGATGTACGGCTACGGCGGCTATGCTTCCTCTAACAATCCTATGGCCATTGAGTATGTCACCTGCTACAAGATTACGGAGTGGGTGCGCATGGGACGCATCTACGCCCACGCCATCATCCGCGGCGGTCTTGAATACGGCAAAGCATGGCATGAAGCGGCCATGTTCAACAACAAGAAGAACGCCTTCAACGATTTCATTGACATTGCCGAATATCTTGTAAAGCAGCACTGGACCTGCCCGGAAAAGCTGATCGCTACCGGCATGTCCAACGGCGGCCTGCTGATGACAGCCATTACCACCATGCGGCCGGATCTGTTCGGCACGGTGATTGCCAGCGTGCCCCACACGGATATGCTGCGCTTCCGCAATGATGACCGCGGCATGATGTACGTCACCGAATACGGCGATCCCCTGGGCGATGAGGAGACGTTTAAGTACATGTACTCCTATTCGCCCTACCACAACGTGAAGGAAGGCACGGTTTATCCCTGGCTCTACGTGCAGACCGGCGAAATGGACAACAACGTGCCGCCGTACCACGGCAAGAAGTTCGCCGTTCGCATGCAGGCCTGCGCAGACGAAAAGAATCCCGTTCTGCTGACCGTGCTTGCCCATGGCAGCCATGACCGCGGCACCGGCGACGAGTACTTCATGAACGTGTCGCAGATTCAGGCGTTTATCGAGCTGAGCCTGGCGGCTAAGGAAAAGGGAGAATAAGGGATACAGAAGGGTATAAGAAAACGGACAGCACCATTTCGGTGCTGTCCGCTTTTTACTCTTGATTTCGTTTTTCACCATTCCCTGCCCTTTTACAGTGCCATCATCTTCTCCACGCCGCACTGCTCAAGCTGCTCTTTGGAGCCGATGACGCACAGGCCGCTGTGCTCCCGAAGGGTTTGATCAAGCAGATCGGCCGCACGGCAAAGCGTTGCGGGCGTTGCACAGAGCAGAGCCTCCCGGCGGGCGCAGAGAGCGTCCCAGGTGAGGCCGCGGAAGAAGAGTGCATCTGCCCGCTGGCCTTTCATGCGGGCGGTGAGCAAGGGCGAACCTTCGGCAATGGTGCCGATGATTTCGCCCGTCAGGTCGGCATCAGGCGTCAATGCGTCTTTCAGGTAGGCGCCTGCCTCGGCAAAAGCCTGCAGGGAAGCATCTGCCGAGGGATCCCGATAAGAATATCCGCCGCAGAAGCCGGCGTCATTCACCACCAGACCCGTTCCGTAGGCGCCGCCTTGGACGCGAACCGTGTTCCAGAGGTAATCCAGGCTGATGATGTGCGCCGCCAGGGCCATCTCAGCGGAGAAACGTCCGCCGCAAGCGAGCAGGCTTCCTCCC
>CAVBFK010000208.1:0-6591 GCA_963594395.1 Lachnospiraceae bacterium | reverse complement strand
CAAGATCATCGGGGAGGACAACGCCATGAGCGGCTCGGCCGTGTCTACCGCCGTGGCCACAACCAGCACGGTATCGCAGATTCAGACCATTTCCGTTGCGGCCGTTGCCTTTGTGCTGGTGGTGCTTCTGCTGACCACTACCTCCTGGCTGGAACCGCTGATTGTTTTGGGCAGTCTGGGTATTGCCGTTCTGATCAACAGCGGCAGTAACCTGATCTTTGGTGAGATTTCCTTCGTATCCAATGCGGCAGGAAACATTCTACAGTTAGCTGTGTCCCTGGACTACTCGATCTTCCTTCTGCACCGCTTTGATGAATGCCGCAAGGAGATTGCTGATCCGCGGGAAGCCATGGTGTCGGCACTATGCAAATCCACCATGTCCATCCTTTCCAGCGGCTTGACCACCGTGATTGGCTTCCTGGCACTGTGCCTGATGCAGTTCCAGATCGGCCCGGATATGGGTCTGGTGCTTGGCAAGGGTGTGGCAGTCAGTCTGCTGACCGTGTTCCTCTTCTCGCCGTCCCTGATTCTGCTCCTGCATCATCTGCTGGAGAAGACGCGGCACCGTTCGTTCATGCCGTCCTTTAAGAAACTGGGTACGGCGGTCACAAAGCTCATGCTCCCGGTTTGCGTGCTTCTGCTGGTGCTGATTGTGCCGACCTATCTGGGATCGAATCGGAACAGCTACTACTACGGATCTTCCCATCTGTTTGGTGAGGAGACCCAGCTGGGTTCGGACATCAAGGCGATTGAAGAAGTGTTCGGCAAAAGTGATACCTACGTGCTGATGGTTCCTAAAGGCAACACGGCACGGGAAAAGGAACTGTCCGATGCCCTGAAAGAACTGCCGCGGGTCAGCAGTATTCTGTCCTACGTGGATAATGCGGGAAGCACCATCCCGACGGAATATGTGGAGGAATCCACCCGTGCTAAGCTGATTTCTGCCAACTACAGCCGGCTGGTCATTTCCGTCAAGGCAGACTTAGAAGGCGATGATGCGTTCAGCCTGGTGGCCAAGGTGCGGGAAATCGCAGAAAACTACTATCCCGGCGAATGGCTGCTGGCAGGCGAGGGCGTTAGCACCAACGATATGAAGGAAACCGTGACGGCAGACATGGCCAAGGTGAACCTGATTGCCATTGGCGCTGTGTTTATTGTCCTGCTGATTTCCTTCAAGTCCATTTCCTTGCCCGTTATTCTGGTGCTGGCCATTGAGGCAGGCATTTGGATCAACACATCCATTCCGTACTTTACGGATCAGTCTATTTTCTACATTGCTTATTTGATTATCACGTCCATTCAGCTGGGTGCCACAGTGGACTATGCCATTTTGTTTACGGATCGCTACACGGAATACCGCCGCACCATGGGCAAGAAAGAAGCTGTGGTGCAAACGGTGTCCTCGGTGACGGTGTCCATTCTGACCTCCGGCTTGGTGCTGACGGTGGTGGGCTTCCTGCTGGGTTATGTCACCACCCACGCCCTGCTGAGCCAGTTGGGCTTCTTCATTGGCCGCGGTGCGCTGATGTCCATGGCCATTGTGCTGTTTGCCCTGCCGGGACTGCTCTATCTGCTGGATGGCCTCATTGAGCGCACCACCAAGGGCGCTTCCTTTATGAAGCAGACGAAAGGAGAATGACAATGAATTTCAAGAAAGGCATGTCCCTGATGCTGACGGCTTCCATGCTGGGCATGAGCACTACCGCTTTTGCATCCGGGAAAGAAGAGGTTGTTTATGCCGTGCTGAACCAGCAGGGCGAAGTCGACGGCGTGTATGTGGTGAACATTTTTGACGGCGGCGATATTGTGGATTACGGGAATTACACCTCTGTCCATTCGCTGAACACGGAGGATGCCATCACCCTGGACAATGGCAAGGTCACCTTCCATAGTGATGCCCAGCGGGTTTATTATCAGGGCAATCTGGATACCAAAGATCTGCCGTGGCTGTTTACCCTGACCTATACGCTGGACGGCAAGACGGTCACTGCTGAAGAACTGGCAGGGCAGAGCGGCCATGTGGAGATTGCCTTGCAGATTCGGCAGAATGGAGACTATCAGGGCAATCTGTTCCGCAGTCACGTCCTGCAAATCAGCATGACGCTGGATACGGAAAAGTGCCGGGACATCACGGCAGATGGTGCAACCCAGGCCAACGTAGGCATGAACCGTCAGCTCAGCTATATTGTGCTTCCCAATACGGAGAAGGACATTACGGTTTCAACGGATGCGACGGATTTTGAGATGGATGCCATTTCCATCAACGGTGTGAAGCTTTCCCTGTCCCTGGATGTGGATGAAAGCAGTCTGACCGAGCAGACGGACAAAATCGTGGATGCGGGCGTAGAGCTGGATGACGGCGCCCAGTCCCTACTGGATGGTGCCAATGAACTGGCAGATCATAACAGCGAGCTCATGGACGGCGCGAAGGAAATCGTGGATGCCGTGTTTGAAACGGCGAACAGCACCTTGCAGGAATCTGCGTCACAGTTTAAGGAGCTGGGCATTGAACTGCATGACCTGACGCTGGAAAACTATGATTCAGAAATCACGCGTCTGCAGGACGAGTTGCTGGACAATGTGGATGACTATATCATCCGCAAGGCAGATCAGCAGCTGACCACGGCGGTCAACACCGCGGCTCGTCAGCAGGTGGAGGAAAAGGTAACCGCCGCGGCTCGCCAGCAGGTAGAAGAAAAGGTGACTGCCGCGGCCCGGGAACAGGTAGAGGCTAAGGTGCTTTCCGGCGGTGAAGAACAGGTGCGTGCGGCCGTAGAAGAAGCCGCGCGGGAGAAGGTCGCTGCTCAGGTGCAATCTGCCGCGGAAGAACAGGTGCGCACGGCGGTGGAACAGCAGGCACGGCAAATGGTTGAATCTCAGGTGCGCAACCCCAGCGAGGAGACCATTCAGGCACAGGTCGATCAGCAGATGCAGTCCGAAGCCGTGCAGGCGCAGATCAACGTCGCGGTGGAGGAACAGCTCCAGTCGGCTGAAGTGCAGGCGCAGATTGATGCCAAGCTGACCCAGGAGATTCGACCTCAAGTGGAGGCGGCGGTTAAGGCACAGGTGCAGTCCCAGGTAGAATCCCAGGTTCGCGCCCAGGTGCGTCAGCAGGTGTACAGCAAGGTGGAGGCGCAAGTCCGGGCGGCAGTCATTGCCGAGCTGAATCAGGCCACGGCCACGGATCTGTCCGGCGCAAACGTCAAAAAGTCGGATACGCTCATTGCCAAGCAGACCCGTCAGGGCTTCTTGAGCTTCCTACAGTCCCTCTTCCAGCTTCACATGACCACGGCATCTGCATTGGATTCGGCCATCGAGGAGCAGATTGACGCGGCTGTTGCATCTCGCATGGCCTCGGCCGAGGTGCAGGCGCAGATTGAATCCCAAACGGATGCCATGATGGCCACGGAGGACGTGCAAAACACCATCAATATCCAGGTAGAGGCGCAGATGGCAACCGAAGAGGTGCAAACGCTGATTGCAACTAAGACCCAGCAGAAGGTGCAGGATGCTACCCTTCGCGCCCAGGCAGAGGAAGCGGAAAGACAGCAAATTCGCCCGCAAGTGGAGGCGGCGGCAGAGCAGAAGATCCGCAATGCCATTGCCAATCTGTCGGAAGAGGAAATTCAGGCCTTGGTGGATCAGCAGATGCAGTCCGAAAGCGTGCAGAGCCAGATTGATGCCAAGGTGACCGAGCAGATGAACAGCGATGCCGTGCAGGAAAAGATTGCAACGGAAACGGAAGCCCAGATGGCAAGCGATACCGTGCAAACCATGATTGATGCGGAAACGGCCAATCAGCTGGCATCTGCCGATACGGAGACCCTGCTGGAAAACATGGTGGAGCAGCAAATGCAGTCCGACACGGTTCAGCAGATGATTGCTCAGAACGTGGAAGAGCAAATGCAATCTGCCAATGTGCAGACGCTCATTGCCCAGAACATTGAGGAGCAGATGGCATCGGCGGATGTGAAGGCGCTCATTGCATCGGCCATGACGGAAAAGCGGCAGAGCAAGGAATACCTGGATACCGTTGCCGAGGCCATGGAGGAAAACGGTGAAAATGGTGAGGCTTATCGCGCTCTGTCCGATTTGCGTACCTCTCTGGATGGCGTCAAGAGCTTCTATGACGGTCTGTCCGACTATACCGACGGCGTGAATGAGCTGGCCGACGGCGCCCAGGAAATGAAGGACGGCACCGAGAAATTCCGCACGGAAACCGCCGATATCAATACCACCGTTTCGGAAAAGATTGACGGCATGATTGCCGAAAAGACCGGCTCGGAGGAGGAGCTGACTTCCTTCGTGGATGAGAGAAACACGGACGTGGAAAACGTGCAGTTCGTAATCACCATTCCGTCTGTGCAGGTGACGGAGGAAGAAGAGGAAGCGGCAGAGAAAGAGGAAAGCAAGGGCTTCCTTGAAAAGATTGTGGATCTGTTCCGGTAAGCAGGAATAAAAAGTGCCCCGCGTGGTCAGACGACTGCGCGGGGCATTTCTGTGGTTTCCAATAGGGAATGAATTAAAGCTTCACGGCCTTTTCCAGGCGAAGACTCAGCACTGCGGCAAGGGCGATTTTTACAGCATCAAAGGGGAGATAGGGCAGAACGCAGATGCCCAGCACCTGACCCAGGGTATAGGCGCTCTTCACACCGCCGGCTTCCTGCTGCATCAGGTCGGTCATGGTGGCGATTTCCGCATTGTGGGCGGCCACGGACTGCTGATTGATGATCATAAACCACACCGTACCAAAGGCGTAGCAGACCAGTACGCCCAGCACCATGGCAACGATGTACCGCACCAGCTTCAGCACCGTATTTTCCTGCTTGCCGAAATGGCACTTGTGCACCAAAAGGGAGGTCACATACACAGCAGGAATGAAGCCGATGATGTAGCCGCCAGTGATGCCGAACAGCTTGCCGACACCGCCGGTGAATCCGGCAAACACAGGCAGACCGACGAGACCCAGCAGGACGTAGGCGACCACCGACATGGTTGCAAGACCGGGGGTCAGCAGTGCCGCACAGATCAGCACGGCCAGAAGCTGAAGCGTTACCGGGATGGAGAAGATATTGATGGAGATCCAGGCGCATACGCACATCAGTGCCGCGAACAGGCCGCAGAGACAAAGCTGTTTGCTGGTCATTTTCTTCATGGAGATCGTCCTTTCTGCATTTGCGTAAACCAAAATGGAATTTACGTTTACACATTATAACGAGGAAGATACCCTCTGTCAAGCAGGATGCGGCGAATCTTTAGCGAAAATATAGAGCGGAATCTCTTTTTAGGGAGGAAAACCTTTGAGTGCAAAGAAAAATGCCGCGTACAACGTGGCATATCGGGTATTTTCAATTCTTCTGCCGCTGGTGACGGCGCCGTATCTGACCCGCGTGGCGGGACGGGCGGGCAAAGGACTGTACGATTACGCATGGTCCATCAGCGAAATTTTCGTGATTATTGCCACCATGGGCCTGACGGACTACGGTGTCCGTGCCATTGCCAAAGTGCGGGATGATCGGAAACAGCTGAGCAAGACCTTCTCGGAAATCTACGTGATGCAGGTGATCATATCCTTTGCTGTCCTGCTGGTATGGCTGGGATACGTGGCCTTTGGCGCAGGGGAGGAGAAGACCATTGCCCTGCACCTGACCATGATGTCCGTCAGCTGTTTGGTCAATGTGGATTGGTGCCTGATGGGGTTGGATCAATTTAAGTCCATCGCCCTGCGCAACACTTTTGTGAAGCTCCTGGCGGCGGCCAGCGTGTTCATTTTTGTGAAAAGCGCAGATGATCTGTGGATCTACGGCCTTGCCTGGTCTGCCGCAACCCTGGTAGGCTGTCTGCTCTGCTGGCAGAACCTGAAGGGAAAGCTCAATTTCCAGAAAGTTAGCCTTCGGGAGGCCATGCGGCATTTTCCGCCCTGTGCCCTTCTGTTGGTATCCGTGCTGGCAGTGCGTGTGTACCGCACCATGGACAAGATCATGGTGGGTGCCATTGCCGGCATGGCACAAAACGGTCTGTACAGCAGTGCAGAGCAGATCATCTATTGTCTGAGCGGGTTTATCTCTGCCATTGGTACGGTGCTGATGCCCAAAGCCTCGCACTTGCAGGCACGGGGCCAGGAAGAAAAAATTCGGGGCTTTATGGAACTGTCCATGAAGCTGATGATGTGCATGACCTGTGCCATGGCCTTTGGCGTGGCCGCGGTGGCAGATATCTTTGCACCCCTGTTCTACGGAGATGACTTCGCATATTCCGGTACGTTGATGGTTCCGCTGGGCTTTACCCTGATCCTGATCGGGTTTGCTAATGTGGTGCGCACCCAGTGGATTCTTCCTAAGGGCAACGATAAACTGGTTTTGAAGGCAGTCTCCACCGGCGCGGTGGTGAATCTCATCGTAAACGGCTGTCTGATTCCCACCATGGGCGCTATGGGCGCAGTCATCGGTACCTTGTTTGCAGAATTCAGTGTGCCCCTGGTGCAGTTTCTCTTCTTGCGGAAAGAGCTACCTTATAAACGTTTCCTGCGCTATGCCTTGACCTATGTGGTAATTGGCCTTGTAATGCTGGGAAGTGTCCGCCTGGTTGGCA
>CAVBFK010000207.1:0-8190 GCA_963594395.1 Lachnospiraceae bacterium | reverse complement strand
TGCAAGGGACTTCGTCCCTTGACCCGTTATTTATGCCTTCCCCATCTTCTCATTCATCCACTGTGCCATTTTTGCTTCCTTCTCCACAGCTTCCTGTTCATCCTTCCCGCTGGTGAAGGTATAGGCCTTGATTTTCGGCTCGGTGCCGCTGGGGCGAACAATCAGCTTGGCGCCGCTTGCCAGGCGGAACTCCAGCACGTCAGAGGCGGGGAGTCCCGTGCCCTCGGCCATGTAATCCTTCACGGAAACCACGACGTCGCCGGCGATATCCTTGGGGGTGTCTGCCCGCAGGGACTGCATCTTTTCGCCCATGATGGTCATGCCCTTGGCACCCTCAAAGGTGTAGCTATGCAGGCCGTTGAAGTGGCGGCCAAATTCTTCGTACAGGGCGTTCATGGCGTCCAGCAGGGTCATGCCCTGCTGCTTATAGTAGCGGGCCATTTCGCAGATGAGCAGGGAGGCGTTTACCGCATCCTTGTCCCGGGCGTGGGTGCCGGACAGATAGCCGTAGCTCTCCTCAAAGCCGAAGAGATACCGCGCCTTCTGCCCCTGCTTCTCTAGCAGGCCGATCTGCTCGCCGATGAACTTGAAGCCCGTCAGCGTGCGGCGCAGCTCAATGCCGTATTTCTCGGCTAACTGATCAGCCATGGCGGTGGACACAATGGTGGTGACCATCACCGGCTTCAGGGGCATGGTGCCCTTTTCGATGCGGGTCTTGGCGATGTAGTCCATGAGCAGAATGCCCACCTCATTGCCGGTCATGAGCCGCACATCTTCCCCGTCCATCACGGCGATGCCCACCCGGTCACAGTCGGGGTCGGTGGCCAACAGCAGGTCAGGGTGGTAGAGGCCGCAGTCACGGATGCCCAGCGCCAGGGCTTCGCGGATTTCCGGGTTCGGGTAAGGGCAGGTGGGGAAATGCCCGTCCGGCTTCTCCTGCTCGGCGACGATGTGCACATCGGTAATGCCGCAGTCCTTCAGCATGCGGGTGACGCATTCCAGGCCGGTGCCGTTCAGGGGCGTGTAGACAATCTTCAGCGGAACATGGCGCATTTCGGGACGCAGACGTTCCCCTTCCACGGCCTGCAGGAAGCGATCCAGCACCTCCTCGGGCAGATCCCGCACGAGACCCTGCTCCCGCGCCTGCGCCATGGTCAGGGTATTGCGGGCAAACAGCGGCGCGTCCGTGATGCATTGCTGGATGCGCTTCGCCGCCTCGGTGGTAATCTGACAGCCGTCTGCGCCGTAGACCTTATAGCCATTGTACTTGGCGGGATTGTGGCTGGCGGTAATGCAGATGCCCGCGCCGCAGCCCTGGTCACGCACGGCGAAAGACAGGGTGGGCGTCGGCTCCAGGCGGGGATACATCAAAGCCGTGATGCCTTTTTCGGCCAGAATCAGGGCGGCCGCCTCGGCAAACTCGCGGCTCATGATGCGGCTGTCGTGGGCGATGGCCACCTTTTTGGGCAGATCGGTGGACAGCAGATAATCTGCCAGACCTCTCGTGGCATGCCGCACGGTGTAGAGGTTCATGCGGTCATCACCCATGCCGATTTCCCCCCGCAGACCGCCCGTGCCAAAGGACAAAGCGCGGTAGAAGCAGTTGGTCAACTCGGTTTCATCCATATCGATAATGATGTTCTTATCCTCATCGGTAACCTCTTCGGAGGTCAGCCAGAGAAATTTGCGCTCGTTAATATCCTGCATAAGGTTCTCCTTTCATCGATAAAAACAAAGCGGAATCAAGGCTTACGAAGGAATTCCCTTCAAGACTGCATCGTAGCATGCAGTCTTGCCTCTGTCAAGGCATGGTTTCATCTTCATGAAAAACGCAAAAATTTTCACAATGTTCATTTCTGATCGATGAAACAGGGTGGTCAGAACGTCTAATTTGATGTACAATAAACTTGTCTTATTTTGCTTGGAAGGGAGGGGAAGACGTGCGCCGGCGGACACTTTTCTTTTTTACGCTTCTTTGGGCTTGCTTGCTGTGCGTTCCCGCCCTTGCGGAGCGGGTGGATCGTGCCCTCCTGGTGGGATGCGATAATTTCGTGTCCCAGGTCAGCACCGCCCCTTCCTCTGCCAACAACGTGACCCAGATGGCCAACGTGCTTTCCGGCGGCAATACGGAGCTGGAAACCCTGGTCACCAGAAAAAATGATCTCTACAGCGTGGAGACGCTGAAGCAGCTGATCCTTTCCACCTTCGGGGATGCGGATGAGGATGACGTGAGCTACTTCTACATCAGCACCCACGGCCTGTGGAAGCAGGGCCAGGACAACGGCGACATGACCCTGCTCCTTTCCGACGGCACCCGCGAGGAAGGCATTACCGCCACGGCACTGCGGGAAACCTTCGACAAAATCAAGGGCACCAAAGTGCTGATTGTGGACGCCTGCCATTCCGGCGCCATGCTGGGCAAGGGCGTTCATCCGCCCTTCACCAATGTGTTTACCGGCAAGGATTACAAGGTGCTCTGCTCCTCCGGCGGCGCGGAGGAAAGCTGGTTCTGGTCCGGCAATGAGGACGCCAGCGAAGCCGCCGGTGCCGGCTACTTCTCTTCTGCCCTGGTGCGCGCGCTGAGCTACCTGGGCTCCTATGGGGCAGACAGCAACCGGGACGGCGACATCACCATGTCCGAACTGAAGAGCTATCTGCTGGAGAATCACGGCGCGTCCACCCCGCGGATGTACCCGGAAGAAGACGATTTCGTCATCCTCTCCTATAATCTGGACGAATTGAAGGACATCAACCGTACGCCCATCGTTTCCGGCCTGACCTTCTCTTCCGAGGTGCTGACAGATACCATCCCCACGGTGAACTTCTCCTTCACCATGCTGACTTCTGCCCGCATTGCCTACCAAACGGTGGTGTATCGGGACGGCAAATGGGACTTTGACCGCAGTGACCTGGTGTGGGACAACAGCGAGCGCTACGGCGAAATCAACGATGCCGAGGGCTACCTGTCCCCTGGCTACAAGGAACGCACCATGACCTTCACCCGCGACGACACGGGTTCCTACGGCTATGTGCTGGTGCAGATGCTTTCCATCAGCCGCAGCAGCGTGTCCATGATTTCCAGCCATGTGCTGACGGTGCCGCCCCTGTCCGGCGACCCTCTGCTGGAAGTCTACACCGGCGACAGCTTCAGCCCCGGCAATTATGAGGAAATGGGCATTCTGGTGCACCACCAGTACCCCTGCGAGATTTCCGTAACCATTGAGGACGCCAGCGGCAACACGGTTCGCCGCATCTGCGCCCGCCAAGGCAGCCGCCCCGAGCAGATGAGGCCTTTGGGCTCCACCTTCTGCTGGAACGGCAGGACCAACAGCGGCGACCTGGCCCCCGCCGGCACCTACTACGCCCACATTTCTGCCTGGATCGGCGGGGTGAAGTACGAGATCACGTCCGATGGGTTCGAACTGCTGGGGAATGAAGGGTGAGGACAGAAAAATTGATAGGTAAAAGCGGCGCTGACCTGTAAGGGGGAAGCGACGATTTTCATTGGGCTCCTTTTCATCCAAACTTCACGCGCCGTCCGCCTTTCCTGCCTTGCGAAGAAGGCACCCTTCATGCTATAATGCAACTTGGTGTTTCAGGGGGACTTCCTGCCAGATTGTGCGTATCGGCGCAGTCCCTTGTTTTTTCCGTGATGTCGATTCCACAGAGATAGGAGTTATGAACCATGAGCAATTTGCGTGCACCCTTCCGCTGTGATTATGTCGGAAGCTTCCTCCGCCCCGCCGAGCTGAAAAAGGCCCGTGCCGACCGTGAAGCAGGCATCATCACGGCTGAGGCGCTGAAGGAAGTTGAAGACCGCTGCATTACCGATCTGGTAGCCAAGCAGAAGGCCGCCGGCTATCACGTTATCACCGACGGTGAATTCCGCCGTTCCGCGTGGCACCTGGATTTCATGTGGGGCTTTGACGGCGTTTCGCACCAGAAGACCAAGACCGGTCTGCCCTTCCATGATGAAGCCGCCATGCTGGATGACACGTTCCTGACCGGCAAAATCGGCCTGGCCGGCGAGCATCCCTTCGTGGCGCACTATCGTTTTGTGCACGCGTTGGAAGATGAAAACACCGTCGCCAAGCAAACCATCCCGTCTCCCGCTCAGACGCTGGCACAGTTCTGGATGCCGTTTGCCCGCACCCTGACCACCAAGTATTATGCCACGGCGGAAGCATTGGCAGATGACATTGCCGCGGCCTACATCACGGTTCTGCATCAGCTGTACGATGCCGGTTGCCGCGTGGTGCAGTTTGACGACTGCACTTGGGGCATGATGGCCGACAAGAGCGGTCATCTGGCGTACGGCACCACCCAGGAAGGCCTTATCAAGGTGCAGGAAGCCCACAAGAATCTGAACAACAAGGTCATTGCCGGCGCTCCCGACGGCATGGTCATCAACACCCACGTGTGCCGCGGCAACTTCCATTCCACCTATGCCAACACCGGCGCCTACGATCCCGTGGCCGATGTCCTCTTCGGCGAGGAGAACGTGAACGCCTACTATCTGGAGTTTGACGACGAGCGCTCCGGCGGATTTGCTCCTTTGGCCAAGGTCAGCGGCGAAAAGAAAGTGGTGCTGGGTCTGATCACCACCAAGAGCCCCAAGCTGGAAGACAAGGCTGCCGTCATCGCCCGTATTCATGAGGCGGCCAAGTACATTCCGCTGGATCGGCTGTACCTGAGCCCTCAGTGCGGTTTTGCCTCCTGTGAAGTCGGCAACAAATTGACCGAGGAAGAGCAGTGGGCCAAGCTCAAGCTGGTGAAGGAAATCTCCGAAGAGGTGTGGGGGTAATCTCTAAACGCAGGTCTGCATTATGATCACGAGGTGAATGTCATGGATCAAGCCTTGTATACTGCCTATGTGGACATTCTGAAAGAGGAACTTGTTCCCGCCATGGGTTGCACGGAACCTATTTCCATTGCGTATGCTTCTGCCAAAGCTCGCCAGGTGCTGGGACAGATTCCTCAGCGGATCGCTATTATTGCCAGCCCGAATATCATCAAAAACGTAAAGAGCGTGATTGTGCCCAACACGGGCTCTCTGCGGGGCATTGATGCCGCGGCCATTGCCGGCGCGGTGGCAGGTCAGGCAGATGATGAATTGCAGGTGCTCAGCCGCGTAACCTCCGAGGATATCGGCCGCATTGCTGAGGCACTGTCTTCCATCCCCTGCACGGTGAAGTCCTCTGATAACGGCTATGTGTTCTATATCAGTGTTACCGCCGAAGCTGACGGGCATACGGTGGTGGTGGAGATTGCCGGTAACCACACCAACATCATTCACATGGAAAAGGACGGAGAAATTCTCCTGCACTGTGATTATGAGGAGAAGGCCAGCTCCTACAAAACGGATCATTCCCTGCTGGATGTGAAGGACATTATCGACTTTGCCGATATGGTCAAAATCAGCGATGTGGAAGAGATTCTTTCCCGCCAGATTGCCTACAATACGGCCATTGCGGAAGAAGGCCTGACCCACAGCTGGGGTGCCAACATCGGCAGCATTCTTCTGCGCTCCTACGGCAGCAGCGTCCATAACCGCGCCAAAGCCTACGCCGCCGCAGGGTCAGATGCCCGCATGAGCGGCTGTGAGCTTCCGGTGGTCATTAATTCCGGCAGCGGTAATCAGGGCTTGACGGCGTCCCTGCCGGTCATCATCTACGCACGGGAACTGGCCGTAAGCCAGGATTTGCTGTACCGGGCACTGGTGGTATCCAACCTGGTGACCATCCACCTGAAGACGGGCATCGGTCCTCTGTCGGCCTACTGCGGCGCAACCAGCGCAGGATGCGGTGCAGGTGCAGGCATCACCTACCTCTATGGCGGACGGTATCACGAGATTGCCCACACTGTTGTCAACGCGCTGGCCATTAACTCCGGCATGATCTGCGATGGTGCCAAGCCTTCCTGCGCGGCCAAGATCGCCTCGGCTGTGGAGGCGGGTTTGCTGGGCATGCAGATGCAGAGCCATGACAGCCAATTCTGCGACGGTGAAGGCATTGTGGTGAAAGGCGTGGAGAACACCATCCGCAATGTCGGTGAGCTTGCCCATGACGGCATGCGCGAAACGGATCGCGTGATTATTCACCTGATGACGGAAAAGGTGAAGCAGGCATAAAGCCATGCTGCTTATTACAAAAAACGAGGGTTCATCGCCAAATCTGCGGTGAACCCTCGTTGCATTTTCTGCTTTTTCACACAGCCATGGGCACGGCGCCCGGCGCCCAGGAAAGCACGGCCTTGGCCATGAGCTCCTGACCACGCTCATTGGGATGAATGCCGTCCAGGCAATAGAGCTGGGTCAGGTTTGGCTGGTCAAGGAACACGGCGCGCAAGTCCAGCAGCGGCACATTTTCCTGCCAGGCAACCTCCCGCACAGCCTGAGCATAACGTTCCTGCCAGCGGTAGATGTGCTCCACATCCCCCAGGTAGGCCAGGATGTGCTCACCGTCCCGTCCCTTGCAGACCCAATTGTAGTAACGGTTGCTGATCAGCGGCGGCGGCGTTACCAGCATGGGGGACAGATGCTTCTGCTCTGCCTGATGAATAAACAGCACCAGCAAAGCGCGGAAATCTGCCAGCGGCATCTTCCCGTCGTGGAAGGCTTCAGGATGCTCCGCCACGGCATCCCAGTCCAGATCGCAGTCATTTCCGCCGAATTCAATGGCGGCGACGGAACCCGGCTGGACATCGGTCTCGCAGAAGTCCGCATAGCCGTCTGCCACGGTGGCGCCCATCCGTGCGTGATTTTCCAGCTTGATGCCGGCCGCCGTAATCAGCGCGCTGCACCGATCCTTGGCCAAGCAATACCGCTTGCGCTCTTCGTTATAAATAACACCCTTGCCAATGGAGTCACCCCAGAGGTACACATTGCGTTCCATCTATCATCACCGCCATTATTATTTCATCTAGTTTTCAATACTAGATTATCACGTTGATGATATTCTGTCAAGCATTTTGCGATACTTGTTTTCTATTTTTTCATGTGATATAATGGCCGCATAAAGGGGGCATACAGTGATGGAGGAAATGCAGCTTCGTGATCGCTTGGACAAGCTGGCGCTGCCCGCGTGGGAGCTTTTGCCAGATTTCGGCCTGTACATGGATCAGCTGGTGACGTATGTAGAGCGTTGCTTTGCCGGAGACGCCTGCTTTGCGCTGACGCCGGCCATGATCAATAATTATGTAAAGGGCGGCCTCATCGACCGCCCCAAAGATAAGAAATATTCACGTGAAAGCCTGGCACAGTTGCTGATGGTCTGCCACCTGAAGCAGACGTCGTCCATGGACACCATGAAGCGCCTTCTGCACCCGGAAAGCGATGAGACCACCGAGGCGATTTACGCCCGCTTCGCGCAGACCCAGGCGCGGGTTCTGCAGTCCTTTTCCGAACTGCCGACCGCCGACCCCATTGCCTGTGCCCTGGAGGCGGCTACCTGCCAAACCTTGTGCAGAATTCTGCTGGAGGAAGCGTGACAGGCGCTCGGTCAGAATTACGCAAACGCCAGCGCCTGCCGGCTGTCATATCCCTGCTTCTTGAATCCTGAGCACAGCACATCGGCATGCACAGGCGTAATACACAGCAAATGCATCGGCTTTCCCTGTTCCGCTAGCTTCTGCAGCGCGGAGACAGGGATTTTCTTATATTCCGCGTGGGCAACATAGCCTTCGGACATGGGCTCAATCAGCTCTGCCACGCCCATGATCTGCACGCTCTTCAGCTCGCCAAAGCTGGGATTCTGCTCAAACACCGCCAGACTCACGTTCCGATTCTTCTCCAGCCCGATGAACTTCTCGCCGCCTTCGGTGAAGATCCACACTTTGCCGTCATGGAAGCTGTACTCCAGCGGCGTGCAGCGCACATAATCCCCATAACCCGTCGCCAAGGCACACACCTTGCTGCTTTGCAAAAACACTTCCACCCAATTTTTCAGCTGATCTGCCGGCATGACCTTGGATTCCTTTCCTTTCCAGAACTCCGCGGCGGCCTTAAATTCTTCTGTTGTCATCATCTTTTTCTCCTTTCCGCAGGAAGGCGCTTTCATCCTCCCGCACCGGATGGCAATGAAAAAAGCTCTCGTGCTTTCACACAAGAGCTTCGCTCCCCAGGTAGGGCTCGAACCTACAACAACTCGGTTAACAGCCGAGTGCTCTGCCATTGAGCTACTGAGGAATATG
>CAVBFK010000206.1:0-3376 GCA_963594395.1 Lachnospiraceae bacterium | reverse complement strand
GAAATCTACCGCATAAGTGCCGTCGTCCGGATGGCCGATGACATGCACCTTGGGGTTGTCCATGGCCTTCACATAGGCGCGGGTATTCTCCAGGCGGGTGCCGGGATCAATGCACACATCGTGCAGGCTGGCAATGCCGTAATCCAGCGCGGCAGCGAAGGTGTCATCCAGATCCACACGTCCGTCAAAGTCGAGAATGTTCAGTTCGCACCCGAAGAGAATCTTCACGCCCATGATCTCTCGCTGCAGGCAGCGGTTGGAGCGGAAATAATGCTTGCAGGCGGAGCCTTCCATGGCCGGGCCGTGGTCAGAGATACCCAGAAGCTCCAGCCCCATGTTGCTGGCGGACTGCACCATTTCATAGATGGTGTTGTATGCATGACCGCTGGCTACCGTGTGGGTGTGGATGTCCAGCACATCACGCATGATGTTCCGCCTCCTCCATCAACTCGCGATACCATTGAATGGCCTGATCAGGCGTGTCGCTCTCGATCATGTCACAGCCGAAATCAAGAGCCAGACGCAGACGCTCCTTACTGTTGATAACGCTGCCGTCTACCAGATAGCCGGCTTCATGCAGTTCGGCAATCAATTCAGGGCTCAGGTTGTCAATGAAGCAGAGATAGATGTCTGCCTGCATTTCCCGCATCAGTGCCGGCGGATCAGCCGGTACATAGGGCACGATGAGGGCAATCCGAATGCGGCTGTCCAGCTCCCGTACGCGGCGGAGAATCCAGTGATTGACGCCAAAAACCACGCACTGGTCAATGAAGTCTACCTTCTGCAGGGCTTCTACGATGCGCTCGGCCAGAATTGGAATGTCGTTATGCATCACGGCTTCGCGGCTCTTGACCTCCAGCAACACGGGCAGATGGTGCTCTTTGCACCAGGTCAGCGCTTCTTCCAGCGTATCAATTTCAAAGGCCGCCTTCAGCTCCGCCACTGTATAGTCCCGAATGTAGCCCTTCAATGGCGTACGATCTTCCAAGGCCATATCATGGAAGATGACAGCCTGATGGTCGTGGGTCAGCTGCACGTCAATCTCAATGTAGTCCACCCCCATGGGGAGCACCTCGGCAAAGTTCGCCGTGGTGTTCTCCCGCGTGGCAGACAGATGCCCCCGATGACCGCCGATCCACAGGCGATGGGGCACATTGGCCTGAATGCTGTTAAAGTAGTTCATTACGCATGCTCCAGGGCGATGTTCACGCCCGTTTCCGTATCAAAGATGTTGTAGACACCCGTCATGGTCAGGTACACATAGGGCGATTCACTGCGGGTGATGGCGCGGTAGGCCTCAAACTTCTCGTGGCTTTCCGGTACGGTCACACGGACGAAGCTGTCACCCACCATGCCGGAGACCAGCAATTCCTTGCCCAGGTTTTCGACAATCTGCAGGCGCATCTGCATGGACTGGGGTACCTGTTGCTCGTTGACACTCAACAAATGGCTGCGCACGCCGATCTTCACCGAATGACCTGCAAAGCGCTTGCCGCCTTCCAGCATGGCACCCGTCAGTGCCAGATCAAAGCCCTGACCAACAACATGGGTTCCGTCTGCAGACAAAGCCGCATCGATGAAGTTCATCGGAGGATTGCCCATGAACTTGGCTACGAACAGGTTGGCAGGATAGTGATACAGGCGTTCAGGGGTATCATACTGCTGAATGCGGCCGTTGTCCAGAATGGCAATCTTATCAGCAATGGCCATGGCCTCTTCCTGGTCGTGGGTCACAATGATGGAGGTGATGCCCGTTTCCTGCTGTACACGGCGGATTTCATCACGAATCTCAATCTTCAGCCGGGCATCCAGGTTGCTCATGGGCTCGTCCAGCAGGAGCACGTCAGGCTCCTTCACCAGGGCGCGTGCCATGGACACACGCTGCTGCTGACCGCCGGAAAGCTGGGTGGGCTTGCGATCCAGCAGGTACTCAATCTGCAGCATCTGAGCGATCTTCCGCGCCTTGGCATAGCGTTCTTCCTTCTTCATGCCCTTCTGCTTCAGCGGGAAGGCAATGTTGTCAATCACCTTCAGGTGGGGATACAGGGCATAGGACTGGAACACCATGCCGATGTTGCGATCCTTAGGCTGGAGATTCGTCACGTCCTTATCTCCAAAGTAGATCTTGCCGGAGGTGGGCTCCAGCAGACCTGCCAGGCAGTTCAGTGTGGTCGTCTTGCCGCAGCCGGAAGGTCCCAGCAGGGCGACAAACGAGGAATCCTCAAAGACCAGGTCAATGCCGTCCAAGGCCACGGTTTTGGCGTCATATTCCTTGCGCAGATTTTCAATGCGAATCATATTCCTTTACCTCCGGAGAATCCGCCCTTCATAAGCGATTTTTGAGAGATGACGAAGAACACCAGCACGGGCAGCATGTAGATCAGTGCCATGGCGGAGAACACGCCGTAATCAGCAATCATCTGATCGTTCAGGCTCAGGCTGCGCAGATACGTTGCCATCACAGGCACCTTGCCGGTGAAGATCAGCGTGTTGAACAGCAGATAGTTGGACCAGGCGCTCATGAATGCGAACATGCTGATGGAGGCAATGCCGGGCTTCACCATGTGAATAATCACCTGGAAGAAGGCGGTCATCTTGTTGCAGCCGTCCACCAAGGCAGAGTTTTCAATATCGCGGGGGATATCGTTGAAAAAGTTGCGGATGATGAAGGTAGAGCCAGGCAGACGCAGGGCAATGGCCACCAGCACCACGCCTGCCATGGTGTTCAGCAGCTTCACGTACATCAGCACATACAGGATACTGATCAGCAGCAGCACACCAGGGAAAAGGCGGAGGATCAGCAGCATCTTCTGCAGAAAATTCCGTCCGGTAAAGCGCATACGGGACAGCGCGTAGCCGGCCATCAGGCTGATGACCACCTCGCACACCGTAACCACCGCGGTAAACAGGACCGTGTTGCCGAAGGCAGGACCCATTGCCGGCACCGTGTACTGACCCATGACGATGGTATCATACAGGAAGCGGAAATTCTCCAGGGAGAACTTGCCGTCTACCTCAAAGGCCTGAATGAAGAAGGACACATAGATGATGAGAATCGGCAGGCTTAGGAGCACCATCACCGCAATGGCAATATGCTCCTTGCGCATTTCATAGCTCGGGCGAGATTCGTCGCGTTTCCGCTTAAGCATCTGCGTTTCTCCTTTCCATGTGGGCGTTCACCGCACTGATGGCAATCATCAGCACCAGTACCACCAGAATCAAAATCAGGGAGATAGCGGCACCGTAGCCGTACTTGCCGTCAATGAAGGCCATGTGGTAGGCAGACAGTGCCCAGGTTTCGCTGGCCTTGCCGGGGCCGCCGTCCGTAATCAGCAGGATGGTCACGTAGTCCGTGAGCAGCCCCAGCGTTTCCCAC
>CAVBFK010000205.1:0-2783 GCA_963594395.1 Lachnospiraceae bacterium | reverse complement strand
AGACTGTTCCGTTAACATTATTTCACATGATGTATTTGTGTTAACATGGAATATTGAGCGTAAAAAAGACGATCCTCGTGGGATCGTCTTTTTTGTTTCGTTACTGAGTTGATTGGATTACCACCACTCCTTGGGCAGATACTTCTTCTGAGCCAGGAGCATGTCATCAAACAAGGGCTGTGCGTCGTTGACGTCCACCTTGCCCATCTGAGGATCGTTCATGAAGGCTGCGAAAGCCAGCTTACGATCGCAGGTCTGAGCGGCGCGAAGGATCATCTGCTGATCCGTCACATGGCGCATGGTCAGGCCGAGGATATCGCTATCCATGGGGCCGGCGAACACGGGAGAAATCTGATCGCGACGGAACAGAGCATTAGTTTCCACCACAGCGCCCAGGGGCAGGTTCGGGATCTGTCCGCGATTGGGGATATTCACGTTGGTGACCATATCGCCCAGACCCAGCAGAGCCTTCATCATCAGGTGGCCTTCCTCACCGGTGGCCTTGAACTCAATGTCTTCTTCACCGCTGAGCAGACGGGCGCGGCGAGCCAGGCGGCGCTCCAGGTCGCCGATACGCCAGCTCACAGGCGTCAGGCCGAAGCCCCAGCTCTTCACGGTTTCAGGATCCTTCAGGTACCACGGAGGCATGAACTCTGCCAGATGGCGGTCACCGGCGGCGGCAATCTTGCCATAGCGCAGGAACAGGTCAAACTTGACCTTATGGGAGCACTGGAAGAAGTCGTTCATCCAGTTGGCATCCTTGCCCTTGGTGAAGCCGCTCTCGCGATACTTCTCGCAGAACTCGCGGTACAGTGGGAACAGATCCATGCCCTGATAGGAGGCACTGGAGAACCAGGTGAAGTGGTTCACGCCCTGCACATTGACGCGGATATCCTGACGTGGAACGTCCTTAATGCCGCACATATCGTCCAGCATGGCAGCCAGCAGCTTCTGGGTACCGAACACTTCGTGGCAGCAACCGAAAGCCTTGATTTCCGGGAACACGTCGTACAAAGTAGCCATGCACAGGGTCATGGGGTTGGTGTAGTTAATGACCCATGCCTTCGGCGCATATGCCTTGATGGCCTGTGCAATCTCCACAAACATGGGGATGGTACGCATAGCACGCATCAGGCCGCCGGGTCCGACAGTGTCGCCCACGGACTGGTACACACCCACACGCTCGGGGGCATGAACGTCGCTCTTCATCTCTTCAAAGGTGCCGGGCAGAATGGAGATTACCACAAAGTCTGCACCCGTCAGAGCATCCTGCAGGCTATCCGACACTTCATACTTCCAATGGCTCACAGCCTTCTCATGATTGGCCGTCTTTTCGCCGATGATGCGATTCTTCTCAGCAGCGTCACGGTCGATATCATACAGGCGCACCGTGCCTTCCATGCCGGAGTCCATCGCCAAGTCCGTCATAAAGCCCCAAGCCCAGCCGCGGGAACCGCCGCCGATGTAGGCAACCTTCAAGTCAATGGCCTTGCCGTCTTTGTACTGCATGTGAATTCCTTCCTTTCACTCGCAGGTCACACGTGACCGCATTCTTGTGTCTATTGTACTCCATTATGCGTCCCATGGCAAGACCAATGATAGAAAAAAAGTGTTGCTTTCAGAACAAACAATACATTTGTTGGTTGTATCCGCTTTTTCAAGCCCCTCTATAGAAAAAAAATCCCGTGTACGAAAACTCGCACACGGGACAGGAAACTTATACGGTTACTCGGCAGGAGCTTCAGACACAGCCACAATGCGGCCCTGGCCGTAGGGATCAGCGTATTCTTCGCCCACAACGCCGCTCAGGGAATCCACAATGTAGTCCATCAGCACCTGGTTGTCCAGCTTCACGCTCTTCTGCAGCACGTTGCAACCGGCAAACATGGACATGCCGTCGCCGCTGTCCAGCAGCATGTAGTTGTGGCTTGCCAGGGTGTAGGTCTTGGTCAGATCCAGATCTTCGTCGCCGACCTTCACGTTCTTCACGCGATATTCGCCGGTGACGCCGGTGAACATGCCCTTGTCGTCCGTGGTGCAGGAAGACTCGATGTAGGTGTGGATTTCATAGGTCAAGCCGGACACCTGCAGGAAGCCGCCGCACTCACCAGGGGTATTGCGTGCGCCGAACTCCAGAGCGTCCAGAATCTGCTGGCCGGTGACTTCGATCACGCACATTTCATTGCCAAAGGGATGCACCTTCAGGATATCGCCCAGGGTGATGTCGCCAGCGGCGATGGACACGCGGATGCCGCCGCCGTTCACGAAGGCAATCTCAGCGCCGGACTGATCGCGATAAGCGTCTGCGCACAGGTCGCCCAGGTTGGTTTCTGCATTACGGATAATGCGGATGGAAGAACCGTCAGCATTCTTGGCTTCAGGATCGTAAATGGTCAGATCCACAGCAGACTTGGCCACCACTTCGGACAGCTTCACATTCAGCTCATCGGTTGCAGCAGACACAGCCTCAGAAGCCGCATTTTCGATGCCCAGCAGTTCGGGCGCAGAAACGTCATTGTGCCAAGAGTACAGGCCATAGGACAGGGAGCCGTCCTTGGCGGAAATGGTCACATAGCCGATGCCTTCCAGCTTGGTGCCGCAAGCGGCGCGGATCACGTCTTCGCCGTCCTTGTTCTTCATCACCAGCTGATCGGTATCGTGGCTGTGGCCGTCTACCATGGCGTCAATGCCCGTGGTGTTGCTCAGCACGTCCGCATAGGTGTAAGGAGAAGAGGTTGCTTCATTGCCCAGGTGAGCGATGGCAATGACGTAGTCAGCACCGT
>CAVBFK010000204.1:0-5473 GCA_963594395.1 Lachnospiraceae bacterium | reverse complement strand
TGATGGTGCTGGCATTGTGCCCGCTGTCAGGCTTGGCAGAGGACGGCGAAAATCTGCTGGTCAACCCCAGCTTTGAAGAACTGGACAGCGACGGTATGCCTGTAGGCTGGACGACGGACGCGTATCGCCTGCAAGAAGGCTATACCGTTTTTTCCGTGACCGATGATGCGGAAAGCGGCGAACATGCCGTAACCATCAACAATCTGGCAGAGAATGATGCTCGGTTCTATCAGACGGTGCCTGTGGAGCCGGATTCGCTGTACTGCCTGTCCGGCTGGGTACGCACGGAAGATGTTCCGGATAGCGGTCACGGCGCCAATTTGTCGGTGGAGGGGCTGTATTCCTTCAGTGACAGCGTATACGGCACCACGGATGGCTGGCAGTATATCGAGTGGTACGGCGAAACCGGCGAGGATCAGACGGAGGTTACCATCTTTGTCCGCTTGGGCGGCTATAGCGGCGAGTCCATGGGCAAGGCCACCTTTGACGACCTGTGCCTGAGACAGGTGGATGCCGTTCCCGGAGACGGCGTTGCCTCCCTGTGGTTTGACGCCACCCAGGAAATCGTCGATGTTGATCCGGTCGATTACACCGATGAAGACACGACGGAAACCTCAGCGTTCTGGCCATGGCTGCTGGCCATGGGCATTGCCTTCGTTCTGCTCATGGCATGGATTACGCCGACACTGACGCTGGATCGCCATGAATTGCAGGAGAAGAAGAATGCGCCGGTGTGGCTGGGCATTGGCCTCTTGCTGGCCTTTGCCACCCGCATGGCCATTGCTGTGCTGGTAGATGGTTACCAGGTGGACGTGAATTGCTTCCTGAGCTGGGGCAACACCATGGCAAGCGTCGGCCCGACGCAGTTCTATGAGGCCACCAACTTCTGCGACTACCCTCCGGCCTATGTGTATATCCTGGGACTCAACAGCGCTGTTTCGTCTTTGATCAGTAACCTGACGGCGGGGCATATGGTGCTGTCGAACATCCTGCGTTCTACGGTGATCTTCAAGATTATCCCCAGCCTGTGCGATCTGGGCATGGCTTATGTGCTGTACCGTGTGGCACGGGAAGAACGTTGCTCCCGCAATCAGGCAGGCATTCTGGCCTTGATGTTCGCCTTCAACCCTGCCTTTGTGCTGAACAGCGCGGCCTGGTGCCAGGTGGACGCTGTGCTGTGCTTCGGTCTGATGCTGGTGGCATGGTTTGCCATCAAGCGAGAGTGGCGGTTGGCACTGCCGGTGTACATGCTTTGCGTGCTGATTAAGCCTCAGGCACTGATGCTTGGCTTCCTGGGCTTGGCAGCTCTGGTACTGGAATGGATTAGCAACCCGGCATCCCGCAAGCAAATCCTGCAGGGATGCGGCATTGCCGTGCTGGTGGCGCTGGTAATTCTCACGCCCTTCAGCATCAACCTGTCCTGGGATTGGCTGATTAATCTGTATGCCCAAACGCTGAGTAGCTACCCTTACGCTACGGTCAATACTGCAAACTTCTACTATCTCTTTAATGCAAACTGGGTCAGCATTGAGAATGCGGCTAACTGGCTGGCACCGATTTGTCTGTCCCTTGCTTGCCTCCTTTGGGGCGGCTTCCAGTGGCGCACCAAGAAGGAACGCCCTGTTGCCTGGCTGGAGCCTGCCTTGATGGGATGCTTTGCCGTAGCTTTCCTGGTCATGACCTTGATGGGCGCAACCTGGCAGGCAGTCGGCACGGCGGCCATGGCGCTGGCCTTTGCCATCGTTCTGCCGATGTATGTCCGCGGCAAGGATCTGCGGAACCTGCCTTTGTTGGGCGGCCTGCTGTTCCTGCTTTTGTACGTGCTGGGTATTAAGATGCACGAGCGGTATCTGTTCCCGGCGCTCATCTTCTTCGTCATGGCATTTGCCCTGAAGCGTGATCGCCGCATTCTGCTGCTGTCTGCGATCACTGCCTGTACCGTGTTCATCAACGAAGGCATTGTGCTGGATAACGCGGTGCGCCTGGGCTCTGCCTATGGCCATCTGAATGCGGATACCAAGTGGCTGAACATGCTGCTGTCGGCGGTGAACGTGGCTTGCGTGCCCTTTGCTGTGTGGATCTGCCACGATCATTGCGTTGAGAAGAAGCCTACCGTTGCAGATGCAACGCTCCGCCCGCTTTTGCCGGCTGTCTCACTTACCCGCAAGCCGGGGGATCCACGTTCTTTCCGTGTGGATCATTCCCTCCGCTTCAGCAAAAAAGACTGGATTCTCATGATGAGCGTGACCTTAGTGTATGCGGTGGTTGCTCTGTGCAACCTGGGCAGTACCAAGGCACCGCAGAACCCGTGGAAGTCTACTTCCTATAACGAATCCGTCACCATTGACCTGGGCGAGGAGCAGGATGCTTTCTACATGCTGTATTTCGCACAGGTGAGCTACAGCAACTTCACCGTGGCGACCAGCGATGACGGAGAAACCTGGTCCGAGGAACATTACGCCGAGATGAACGAAGGCGAATGCTTCCGCTGGAAGTACGTGTGCGATTACACGGAAAGCAGCGGTACCCAGACCTTTAACAGCAATATGCGAACCTCCTTCAGCGGACGCTATGTGCGCATCACGGCACAGCAGGTCGGCCTGATTTTGGATGAGGTCATTTTCCGTGATCTGGACGGCAACGTGCTTCCTGCTACTGTGGTCGATCGGGAAAATGCCAATGAGGAATCGCCTCTGCTCAGCGATCCTTCGGCGTTGCTGGATGAGCAGGATACCCTGGAAGGCGAACCCAGCTGGTATAACAGCACCTATTTCGATGAAATCTACCACGCTCGCACGGCCTTTGAACATCTGAACGGCACCGTGCCTTACGAAACGTCCCATCCGCCGCTCGGCAAGGTCATCATGAGCTGGTCGATTGCCATCTTTGGCATGACGCCCTTTGGCTGGCGCTTTGCCGGTGCGTTGGCGGGCATCCTGATGCTTCCTGCCATGTATCTGCTGGGCAAACAGCTGACGAAGCGCTCGGATATGGCCTTTGCCGCTATGTGCATGATGGCGCTGGACTGCATGCACTACACCCAAACCCGCATCGCCACCATTGACAGCTTCCCCGTACTCTTTATCCTCTGGAGCTATCTGTTTATGCTGCGCTTTATGCAGCGGGATATTGCCATGGAGGATGTGAAGAAGCTCCTGCCGGATCTGGCACTGAGCGGCCTGTTCATGGGCCTTGGCATTGCCAGCAAGTGGATTGGCATCTATGCCGGTGCCGGCTTGGCGGTGCTGTTCTTCTGGACATTGGCACGGCATATCCGCATGGGCAGACAGTCCCTGAAAGTAATCAATCTCCCCGGCGTTTCCGGCAGTGAACGAAAAATGCTGGAACACCGTGCAGACATGACTTGGCGGCGTCCCATCGTGCTGTGCCTGTGGTGCCTGCTGTTCTTCGTGGCGGTGCCTGCGGTGATTTATCTGCTGAGTTACATTCCGTACTTCGCCTATGCGAAGGTGACCAGCCTGTCAGACTTCATCACCCGGGTGGTCAATGCGCAGATCAATATGTTCAACTACCATTCGCAGCCGGGCTTGGGCATGAACCATCCCTTCTATTCGCCTTGGTACGAGTGGCCGTTGATTAAGCGCCCCATGTATTACGCCATGGCGCGCTATGTACCGGATGGCTACAGCTATTCCATCTTCTGCTTCGGCAATCCTGCCGTGTGGCTGGTGGGCCTGGCGGGTATCGCATTCACGGTACTTGCCTGGGTGAAACAGCATCGCTACTGCCTGCAGGGCTCGGGTGCCCTGATGCATGTCCACGCATCCACGGACAATGTGGCCTGCGCCTTCGTGCTCATTGGCTTGCTGGCACAGTATTTGCCCTGGGTGCTGGTGCCTCGCGGAACCTACATCTACCACTACTTTGCCAGCGTGCCCTTCCTGTGCCTAGGTACCATGCTTCTGCTGAATGCCATCAGCAAGCGTGCACCGAAGCTTGGCCGAGGCATCCTGGTGGGCTACCTGGTGGTGTGCCTGATCATGTTCGTGGCATTCTACCCCTATGCCAGCGGCGTCTTGACCCCTGTGTCCTGGCTGGACTTCATGAAGCAATTCCTAACCTTGTATCACGCATAAAGAAAAGCGGGAGAGGGCTTTGGTGGCCTTCTCCCGCTGGCTTTGTACGGATGAATCTGCCAGCCCTATTGATGCGGAAAAGAAATAGGCAAAAACGTGAAGGGAAAATCGAAATTCCTGCAATTTAGGGCTTGCATTTTTCATCCGTGTGTGCTATAATATCATCTGTTGACAGCCTATGGGATTATAGCTCAGTTGGTCAGAGCGCCACGTTGACATCGTGGAGGTCGATGGTTCGAGCCCATTTAATCCCACATGACCCGGAAGCCTTGAAGAATAAGGCTTTCGGGATTTTTTATGTCTGGAACAGGACATAGAATTTTGGGACAAAATGGAATGTATAATGGGAATGGGTCAACTTTTGGGGAAGGCAGGGATTGCGGAAAGTGTTGCTGCACAAGGGGTTGAAGGGTGTTTTTAGGGAGAATGCCGGGTCAACTTTTGGATTGGGTGGATGAATAATCGGGGTGAGAAATGTAGGATTTATTCATCTCTTCAAGGTCGGCGCGGCGCTTCTGGATACCTTCTTCCCGAGTGCGAGCGTAGACTGTTTCGACCATACGGGTATCAGCATGGCCCATAAGATCGGCGACCTGGGCGCTGGTGAGACCGTTCTCCTTAAGCTGGGTACCAAAAGTAGTGCGGAAGTCATGATTGTTGTACCCCTGAATACCGAGGAGCTTCTTGCCTTGGGCAATGCGGCGGTTCAGGCGAGCGTAGCACCAAGGCTCTTTGCCGCCAAAGAGGAAACCAGAGGTCTTGGCGAGCGGACGAAGAATCTGCATAAGCGGTTCGGGAAGCAGGACAGGACGGAGAGAGGATACAGATTTAGCGGACTGCTGGATGACGGGTTTACTTCGGTCGGGGTAAGTGACGGTGCAACGGACGTACGCGGTAGCGTCTGATAAGGAGATGTTCTCCCAGCACATCCCCATGATTTCTTCACGACGCATCCCCGTATAGGCGAGGAGGGCGAAGTAGAGCCTTAGCTCGCTGTCTTCCAGCGAAGGGATTGTCTTCTTGACACGGTCAATCTCGGAATCGGGAAGAGCTTTATGATGACCACCAGTGTCTGCCTGAATGGTGAGAAGACGGTTTTTGAAAGGCGTGTCCTCGATGAGTCCCATCTCGAGAGCTATGGAGAAGATGCGAGAAGTGAAGCCGCGAACTCGTTTGATGGTGGCAGCATTGAGATTGCGGTGGGTGCCAGAATCTGCCATATCGTTATAAAAGGCTTGGATGGTGGCGACGGTAATCTCATTAAGCGGCATCTGTCCAAGAAAGGGAAGAATGTAGCGTTTGAGATATTGCTCATAATTGGCGCGAGTGGTGGGCTTCAGATTTGCCATGAAGGACGGGCGATAGGTTTCGTCGAC
>CAVBFK010000203.1:0-3655 GCA_963594395.1 Lachnospiraceae bacterium | reverse complement strand
TCCTTGTCGGTCATGGTGATCCAGGAATCCTGCAGGGCGGTGTCCAGCATCTCGCGGACGTTGAAGGGCTTCTCGGATTTGCCGTCCAGCACCTGGTTGATCTGCTCCTGAATCCCGTTGATGAGCGTCGTCGTTTTAATGGTGTAGGACGCGGCGGTGCAGAAGTCGTCAATGAAGCAGAAGGGAATGTCGTGAACGGTCAGCGTATCCATAATGGCAAGGCCGGTCTTGCGCTTCTCCAGCATCACCAAGAACTTGACCCCGTCAAGCTGCTGGATCATGGCCCAATAGTCGCTGTCGGAAGAGACAAGGATCACGGCATCCACGCCGGAGGTGTAGACTTCCCGGCAGGTCTGCACCGCCAAGGACATGTCGCACTGGGATTTGTTCTGGTTCAGCCGCGGCACAACGATGTGCTCCAGCTCCAGGGACGACTTCTCGTAAACCGCCATGTTCAACGAACGATCCACCAGCGTGCGCCACTGATCCGTGGTGTACTCGCTGTCAAACAGCATCACCTTCGAGATCTTCGACAGCTGATCGGAGGGCAGACTGCTCAGCGCTGCAGCAAGCTTCACCGCATCCGAGTTTTCGCAATCCACCACGATGATGCACTTCTTGCTGCGCTCCAGCAAGTTATCCAGGTTCCGCATGGTGTGGTTGCCCGCATCGCGCACCAGGGACAGATTCTCAAACATGTCCTCATGGCGCTCGTAGAGGATCGTCACAAACTTCTCGTCATTATAGAGGATGTTGCCCTTGCTGTCGATGCTCACGGCCACGGCATCCCAGTTAATCCAGCACTGGAAGGGATAACGGCGGCGGTCGGCATTGTAGTATTCGCCGGCCTTCTTAATGCCGTCCTTCTTGGTGCCGTTGGGCATGAGGAAGATGGGGCGGATGTAGTCCCACTTGATCCATTCGGGGAAAAGGTCGGACACCGTGTTGATCCGGTTGCTCAGCTCAATGTTGATGCTGATGAGATATTCATCGATATCCGGCTTGGATTTGTAGATTCTGACGCCGTCCTGCTCCAGGGTTGTCACCGCGTCTGACGGAATGAGATCCGGCACGCTGCCGATGTTTTTGATGTTGACCCGAAACTCACTCACGATGGCCTTGTAGTTGCGCTCCATGGCCGTGCGGATTCGGCACAGATTGCGAATGATCCGTGCATTTTTGTTTTGCTCCAGCGCATCATAGCTTGCAAGAAGGAACGGCGCCGCATTTTCTTCGCCGAAATGTTCTTTTCCGATGCCGATCAGGTAGGCCATCAAAGAAACGATGGTGTATGTTGAGTTTCGGAACTCATTGAAGGCGATTTTCTTTTCCAGCGGCGATGGCGCTTGTGGTGTATCGGTATCGTCTGGATTTTCTTCTAGCGCGCCCAGTAGTTTTGATAAATCTGCAAGATTGTTGGTGGTGATTGTCGGTCGCTGTTTTGATTGATTTTTTGCCATGGTAAACGCCCCTTTCCGATTGGCTTTTGTTCTGATTCTATGGTAGCACATTTGGGATAACAGTGCAAGATGCGGTTATTCATTGATGCTTGCACGGAAGGAATGTGCCAAAAAACAGAAAACCACCGGGTGTTTCCAGCCTCTGTTTTTAGGGGCGCATCCCGGTGGAATTTAGGGATCTTATAATAACCTTTTTACAGAATCTCGCTCAGCCGCTGAACCACTGCATCACACACACCGTGCTCCAGGCAATACTTGGCGTCCAGCTCCCAGTCGTGGCACTTCTGCTTATTCAGCACCGCGGCGCTAATGCGGGTACGCTTCAGGATGTACTCCTTCATCTGCCGGAGCATCTTCTTGTAGCTCTCCCCTGCATCCATGACCTTCACCGCATCGCCGGCCATGCGGGCAGAGCCTTCATGAATGACCACACGACTGCGGCTAAGCATGTACCGTTTGCTGCCAGCCATGAAGATCAGCCCCGCCGCAGAAGCCGCCACACCCATGTTCACGGTGTAAATCGGCGTTTCGCTGGCCTCCATGGTATCGATCAAGCTCCACATCGTGTCCACTTCACCACCGGGTGAGAAGATGTACAGGTGGATGGGCTTGCGTTCCTCAGTGGGCAGGCCGGCATCCTCCATATTCCAGCGAAGAATCATGCGCTGGATGTTCAGCGCGTTGCCGTCCACCTCATTGTCCAGGTAAAGCTTGCGGTCATTTTCCAGCACATAGTAGCTGACAAGATCAGGAATAGGCAGGCCGAGATCCATTTGACGGACAACCATTTTCGTTGCTTCCGGGATGTTGGGAGTTTCCGTCTGCTGAGCATTTTTCATCTGTACATTCATCTTATGAGCCCTCCTTGTTTGGTAAATCAATCGTCACAGGAAGATCATAGCACCCGCTGGCCGCATTGTCATTGAACGGCTGGTTGAATCATTCCCACATCGCCGCGGACGGCTTACGGCTCTGTCGCGTCGGCTGTTTCTTCTTGTTAGGGATCACCTTGGTCACCGGCACAACGCCATTCCAGTCCGTACGCTTCGTAGCATAGTGAGCACGTTTTGCTTTCTTGCTTTGCTTTTCAAGGGGCACATAGCGCATGGTTTGCATCCTCCGTTTCTTGCTGTCACGGCCAGTTTACCAGCATTGCAGAGGTTTGTCATTGAACGAGTAGTTGAAAATCGAAGAATTCAAATTTTCTGCTTGCAAAGCTGTGGTTTTTCTGCTACAATACCCTTCCAACGAAAACAAGCTCGACCGACCAACTGAATAGGCAGGAGGAAATCCTATGGAAATGAAGTATTTCCCGTCGATCGATCCCAAAGCCACCGGTAAAAGAATTATGCAGCTCCGGAAGGAACACGGCCTTTCCGTGAAGGATCTGCAAGAGTATCTCGGCTTTGAAGCACCCCAGGCCATCTACAAGTGGCAGAACGGCGCGAATCTTCCCCAGGTTGACCATTTGCTGGCCTTGAGTGTGTTGCTGGACGTCCCTATGGAAGACATTCTGGTAACGGCCTTCCCCATTGAAAAATCGATGAAGACTTCTGAGCCTGCGGGCTCTGTTTTTTTGCGCAATTTTCGGAACTGTGCTTAGCAAAAGCACTCTTCCTAAGCCTTTAAGCGTCAATACTAATCAAAGTTGGGAAAAGTGCACTGCAAAGGAGTCCAGAGAGCGGAGTCTTCGACCCGTTACCGCAAAGCCCTCTGGGAATAGCATGACAGATAAAGTTAGGAAATGAGGACATGTGAAGGGTCCAGGGGCGACCGCAAAGCCCCTGGAAGCAACAATACAAATCGAGTTGGGAAAAGAGGACATGCGAAGGAGTCCAGAGGTAAGAGAGCGGCTACGCGCCAGTGGCGCGTATAGCAGCCGCGAACGCATCAACCGAAACGAGCGGCGTTTCGCCGCGACGATTGAGGTTGCGGAACGACCGCAAAGCCCTCTGGAATTATGATATACATTCGTCCCAGAAAAGCGGACACGAAACGGTTCCGGAGGTTTCTTGTAAAACAAGCTACGCTGTTCTTGCCACGTGCGCTGAAAACGCTTCGCTGTTCCCAGCATCTTATCCTTCGCCACGCGCAGTTGCGCTTCGCGACTGCGCTGGAGTTGGGGCTTCGCCCCATGCCCTACCAGGGGCGCTGCCCCTGGACCCTGCAAGGGACTTCGTCCCTTGACCCATTAT
>CAVBFK010000202.1:0-4883 GCA_963594395.1 Lachnospiraceae bacterium | reverse complement strand
GCATTATTCAGGCACTGATCATTCTCGGTCTGAATAATGCCGCTTCCACGGAATTTGAAGCGGGAGAGGCAATAGGCTGCCGGTGCCGCAATGATGATAATCAGGATGCAGTAGGGGACGGTATAGATGACAGAGTTCAGCAAATACAGTCCCATGTTGTTGGTAAACAGGGCTTTGGTAAAGTTCTCAATGTGAGCACCGGAGGCCAAAAGATTATTGGTGAAAATTTCCTTGGTCGTAGACAGTGATGCCATGATGATCCAGCCGAACATGCAGAACACGAAGGCTGTCCAAGCCAGGACGACTATATACCCGGGGATGCGGGGTGCTTCCTTCTTCAGGCGATGCCCGATGTGATTGGTTTTACGCATCATTCATTCCTCCCTCTTATTACAACTCATAGCCTTCGTCTTTCACTGATTTTCTGGAAACCGTGGAGACGATGACAACAACGGTGGTCATGATGCAAGCCGCAGCGGCCGCAACACCGGCATTGGTGCTGTCAACGCTAACTTCACTGCCGAAGAGCGTATCATAGGCATACATCATCGGGACATAGGTGGAAACACCGCCGAACACCTGAGATAGTGCGAAGAAACCCATGGTCTTGCTGGTCCACAGAACCAGCGAGGTGCCAAGAACACCCTTGATCAAAGGAAGCGTAATAAAGAGGAACTTCTGGAATACGTTTGCGCCGTCGATGGTGGCCGCTTCATAGTAATCAGCAGGAATCTTTTCGATACCTGCAATGTACGTCATCATGAAGTAGCCTGCATTACTGAAGCAGTAAGCAATGCTCATGGACAGGAACATATTGTCTGCAGACAGCCACTTGAAGTTGGCCATCTCTGTCCATCCGATGGAAGAAAACAGCGTTGTTAGCATGCCGAACTTTGCATTGAATACATACAGCAGCCACATGTAGCCTACGGCAACAGCGGCGATAACATTCGGCATGTAAACAACAGCGCGGAAAAAACGCTGGCCAACAAGGCCTTGCGTAAGGATGATGGCAAGAATCAGTGCAGAGCCCAAGCAGGCAATGCCGCTTGTGACAAAGATCTTGCAGATGTTCTTGATGGATGTAATGAAGAGCGGCGTATTGAAAAGCTTGATATAGTTATCAAAACCGGCCCAGGTCCATGTATCCACGGTACTGCTGACGCTCTTCACATTGAAAAGGCTCATCGTTGCAGTCCGAAGGACCGGATAGACAAACATCAGCGCAAAGAGGAGCATGGCGGGTGCCAAAAAGACAAAAATCGCTCGCTTAGATTGTTTCATATGATTCACCTCAGTGCCAATAATAAAAGGGCGGATTCATCGGGAGGATGAATCCGCCCTTCGCTGGGCTTTTGTTTCGATAGCGAGATTAGAAGGAACCGGCCTCTTCCACAAACTCTTCAGCAGTAATGGTGCCGGCCATCAGCTTCAGGCAAGCTTCAGCGATGATGGTCTTGCTGTCGCTGTTCACGATCAGAGCGGTCTGGGAAGGATAACGCTTGGTGTAGGAATTCAGAGCAACCTGAGCATCTGCCAGGTTCTCAGGCCAAGAAGCGGTCACACTCATAGGAATGGCGTTTGCCTGGTCGCAGAAGGCCTGGTCAACTTCGCCAGTGGTGATGTACACGATGAACTCGAAGGCAGCTTCAGTCGTTGCATCGTCGCAGTCCTTGTTGATAGCGATAGCATAGGTGGAATAGCAGCCGGCTTCGGTGCCTTCAACACCATTGGGAACCTCAGGGAAAGCGAAGGCGCCCCACTTGTAGGTGTCGGAAGTAGTAGCAGACACTTCGTTCGGCAGCCAGGTGCCATTGATGTACATAGCGATGTTCTCGCTGATGACCATATCCTGCTGAGCGACAGGGTACACGTTGGAAGCGATGTTAGCATCGAAGTAGCCCTTCTGAGCCATTTCCTCGATAGCCTTGGCAGCTTCCAGAACAGCGGGTTCAGACTTGAAAGCGGCGCTGTCATATACCAGCTCAGCAACACGATCGGTACCGATCAGGCGGGACAGGTAGTAGCCAACCCAGCTGGTAGCATAGTTGCTGTCGGTGGTGATGGGGGTGTAGCCTGCAGCCTTGATCTTCTCGCAGGCATCCATGAGCTCTTCCCAGGTGGTAGGATACTCGGTAATGCCCACTTCTTCAAAGATGTTCTTGTTGCAGAAGATCATGAAGGCCTGGGGGATGTAAGGCACGCACATGGTCTTGCCATCGAACAGGTCGCTTGCCAGCTGAACCATGCTGGGAATGACGCACTCGTTGTAGGGCTTGCCGTCGGTGGTGTCATAGGCCTTCGTCATGTACTCAGAAAGATCCTTGATGTTCTCGCTCCACAACTTCTGCACGTTGTCGATGTTGGCGTCCATCAGGTCAATCTGCGTGCCGGCTTCGATAGCGGAAACAACCAGCTTACGGTTGTCGCGGCCATTGAAGGTGAAGTTGATCTTCACATTCGGATGCTTCTCCATAAAGGACTCTGCGGCGGCTTTCAGAACCAATGCCTGGTTTTCCGTTTCAGACCAGCTGGACCAATACTCCAGAACGATCTGCTCGTCGCTGGTTTCCGCGCTGCTAACGCAAACCGTCATAGAAACCGTCATGACGATGGTTAGCAATAGTGCCAAGAACTTTTTCATTACCGTTCTCCTCGCTTTCCTGTGTGCACATGATTTGTGCAACACTTGGAATTAATTATATATATATATAGGAATGTCAATATTTAATAAAGAAAAAATTATGCAAAATGTTTGTAAAATTTCATTGTGGATTTTCGACAAGAACTGTTCATCAGAGCCACCTGCAAAGCATTGACACAAAAGGAGGCGGGCGATATAATTCGGGCAGTTAACAGTGAAAGAGGGAACATGATGAAGAATGTAAAACCGGTAAAATTCGCAGCCATGACGGATCTGCATTTGGATATTATGCATGACGGCATGCGGAGAATGCAGGCCTTTTTGCGTGCAGCCGAAGAAGCAAATGTAGATTTTATTATTCAGCTGGGAGATTTTTCGTATCCAAAAGATACTTCAACGTGCTTGTGCGATCCGGCAAAAATGCCTGTCAATTTGAAGCTGGCACAGAGTACGCCAACCTCCATTAATAAATATGCCATTCTTGACTTATATAATGCATTCCCAAAGCCTAAATATCATCTGTTGGGCAATCATGAGTGTGACTTTTGCTCCAAGGCAGATGCACTGGAAATGTACAAGATGGACAGTTCCTACTATGCTTTTCATCTGAACGGCTGGCATTTCATTGTGCTGGACGGCAACTCCTACCGTGACGAAAATGGTCAGATTGTAGACTACCATTTCGGAAAGTATTTTGAAACCACGGATCTTCCGTATATTCAGCAAAGTCAGCTAGATTGGCTGCAGAGCGAACTTTCTACTGGTGAAGAACCTGTAATCATGTTCTCACATCAGCCGCTGTATCCCTGTGCCAGAGGATTGAAGAACGCGGATGCTCTGCAGAAGGTCATTCAAGAAAGCCGTACGCATGGGCGGGAGGTCCTTCTCTGCATGAACGGCCACGTTCATATGGACATCCTCCACGAGGAAAATGGCATCCTCTATTACACCCTCAATAGTATTTCAAACTACTGGGCAGGTGAGGCGTATTCTACCCACCGTTACAGTGCAAAAACGGAGAAGAATTTCCCGAATCTGCAGTATGTTGTGCCCTATCAGAAACCGCTCTACGCCATTGTAACGCTGGACGAAAACGGCGTATCGGTGCAGGGTGTGCATGGCCGATTTGTTCCGCCGTCTCCGAAGGCATGTGGCATTACAGCCCATGTTACACCTCATGTTCAATCCTGGAGCAAGAAATGGGACTGCCTATGTGCAAAGGATAAGAGCATGGAATGAAAATGAAACATTAATGCTAGAAATCATTTTCCTAGCTCTTACAATTTGCTTGACTCATAATATATAATAAAAGTGTGACTGACAACCACAAATTATTAATAATAATGTGAGGCGAGCGCCCTTGGAACGACTGATTCTGCAGAAATTGTTGGCATGGAAGAACTCTCCCTATCGTAAGCCGCTGATTCTAAAGGGCGTACGGCAGGTTGGCAAGACTTAGATTCTGAAGGAATTCGGCAGGCGTTATTACGAAAATACGGCTTATTTCAACTTCGAAGAGAATGAGGAATACAAGCAGTTTTTCGAGACGACAAAGGATGTTAACTGAATTCTGCAAAATCTGATGCTGGCAAGCGGTCAGAAAATTGTTCCTGAAAAGACGCTCATCATAGTTGGTAAGGAGGAATCTGTATGCTGATTCGCAATGCGAACGCTTATCTTGAAGATCGTTTTCAGCCGAAGACGGATGTCCGGCTGGAGGACGGTGTGATCACGGAGGTTGGTGAAAATCTGCAGCCCAAGGCAGGGGAGCAGGTGATGGATGTGGAGGACAAGTACCTTCTGCCCGGCTTTGTGGACGTGCATATTCATGCTTGCAAGGGACACGATACTATGCGGGGTGAGGAAGACGTTCGCTGCATGAGCCGTGACTTGCATACCTTTGGCGTGGCTGCGTTCCTGCCGACCACCATGAGCGGCTCTGTGGATGAAACGCGAACGGCCATTGCGGGTGTACGCGCCGTGATGGAGAAGCCGGAGCCCCATGGCGCCAAGGTTCTGGGCGCCCACATGGAAGCACCTTTCCTGGCAAACACAAGTGCGGCGCCCAGCTGGTGCAGTATTTCACCGATCCGTCTATGGAGAAGCTGGAAGATATGACGGGCGGCGACTTGGCTGCAGTGAAGGTCATCACCATTGCACCGGAAAGAGACGGTTCGGAGGCGTTTATCCGTCAGGCGACGGCCGCCGGCATTCATGTGTCCATTGGCCATACCGATGC
>CAVBFK010000201.1:0-2387 GCA_963594395.1 Lachnospiraceae bacterium | reverse complement strand
GAACTTCCATGATCTGCGCCAAGCGGGACAGACTCTGCTTGCTTTCCACCATAACGGTCAGGAGCTGCAGAGCCGTAATCAGACCGTCGCCCGTGGTATTGTAGTCCAGGAAAATCACATGGCCGGACTGCTCGCCGCCCAGGCTATAATGATTTTCAAGCATGTTCTCCAGCACGTAGCGGTCGCCGACCTTGGTCTTCACCTGCTGAATGCCAAGCTTCTTCAAAGCGAGATCCAGACCCATGTTGCTCATAATGGTGGTTACCAGTGTGTTGCCGCGCAGACGTCCCTGATTCTTCAGATGATTTGCGCAGATGCACATGACCTGGTCGCCGTTCACAAGCTTGCCGCGCTCATCCACGGCCATCAAGCGATCCGCGTCACCGTCAAAGGCAAGACCCACATCGGCACCAAGCTCCCGCACCAGTTCGCACAGGCGTTCAGGATGGGTCGAGCCACAGTTTTCATTGATATTGGTGCCGTCCGGCTCATGATAGTAGACGCTGACAGCCGCGCCAAGCTCCGTCAGCACCGTCGGTGCAACCTGATAGCTGGCGCCCTGGGCACAATCCAGCACAATGTGCAGACCATCCAGCCGCACACCAACGGTCTCTTTGGCAAAGTCAATATAGCGGCGCTGGGCATTCCGTTGACGGACAGGACGTCCCACATCAGAGCCGATAGGCAGCGGACGATCCTCGGGCAGACCATTGCGGATCAGCTCCTCAATGCGATCCTCCACCGCATCCGGCAATTTATATCCCCGATTGTCAAAGAACTTGATACCATTGTATTCTACCGTGTTGTGGCTGGCAGAAATCACAGCACCTGCATCTGCCTGATAATAGCGAGTCAGATACGCAATGGCAGGGGTCGGTAGCACATCAACCAGCACAGCCCGGGCACCCATGGAGCAGATACCTGCCACCAGAGCGCTTTCCAGCATTTCACCGCTGATTCTTGTATCCCGACCCACCAAAATCGTGGGGCGATGTACATTGCTGGCAAGCACGAAAGCGCTGGCCTGTCCCAGCTTATACGCCAGTTCGCAGGTCAAATCGCGGTTGGCAATGCCACGAACACCATCTGTACCAAATAATCTGGCCATTCAATCATCCTCCGTTATTTTCTTATGCATGATGCGTCTTTGCACCATGGTCCTATTACCGTTATTCAATCTTCAGCGATTGGGCGACCCCATGCTTCAATCTGCCTTTTCCTGCACAACCACGTTCTGTGCGCCGAAAGCTTCCTGCAGTTGCTTAATGGCATCGCTTTCCGACTGTGTCTGCTTCACCGTTGCCGCCGCACCTTGCACCTTTGCCTCAAACGTGCAAGGCAAGCCTGTGGCCTGGGTCAGGGCATCGGCAATTGCCTGCCGGTTGTCGTCCTTCATGACCATGTTGAAGAAAACATCCATTTCCTTTTTCATTTCCCACACGAAATGATTGTCTTCACTGCTGACAAGCTTGCCATTGGCCATGAGGATGCTATACACGCCTGTCGACGTCTTCTTCAGGATGTTCAAGGCTTCCTTCCATGCATCCTGGGCAACCTTGCCGGTGGGGCCGGATGGACGTTCCACGGGTGCCTCTTCCTTCAAAGAAAGCGATACCTTCTTGGCAGGAGCCGCAGGGGCAGACGAAACGAAAGCACCGCTGTTCAGCTTCTGGGTTAAAGTTGCCAGCTGTTGTTCCAGCTCACTGATGCGATCATTCAGCGCCGCCGTGTCCGTTTCTCCGGTGCGGAGGCATGCCTTCAGCGCCGCATTTTCCAAGGAGATTCTGGGCGATGATGCAAAGCGCAGATCCGTCTCCACTGCCATGAACAGCTCCAGCATGTTCATCAGCCGCGTCTGGGTCATGCCCTGTGCCTGGCCGATATACTCCTCTGCGTCTTCCTGGGTCAGATCCAGCAAAGATGCCAGATCGTCCGGGCAGGTTTTGGCAATCAGCAGGGCGCGCAGATGTCTGCTGACATCCTTGGCGAAGACCATGGGATCACGCCCGGCCCGCATCAGCTCATCGATAAGCCCCATCAACGTGGATGCATCCTCATCCCGCAAGGCATCAGCGAAATGGAACAGGAAGGAACGGTCTGCCGTGCCCAGTACATTGCGGACAAGCTCTTCCGTCACTTCATTTTGGTAGCCCAGGCACATGTCCAGGATGCTCAAAGCATCGCGCATACCGCCTTCTGCCGCCCTGGCAATCATCTGCAGCGCCTGATCTGTGGCCGTAGCGCCTGCACCGTCTGCCGCTTCCCGAAGGCGTGCGGCAATCTGATGTGCCGGAATGCGGCCAAAGTCAAACCGCTGGCAACGGCTGAGAATGGTGGCCGGCAGTTTCTGCGGCTCCGTGGTCGCCAGGATAAACACAATATAAGAC